>CALBVX010000147.1 GCA_937969515.1 uncultured Croceitalea sp.
AAAAATTTAGAGACGAAACCTGCATTTCAATTTTCACAGAAATATGTACAAATGACTATTTGACAATTTTGAGATTTTATTACTTAATTGCTTAGAAATAATATCCACATAAAGCTTACCCTTTCATCGATTATACTGTATTTGACAACACTTTATCGACAAAATACAACATAATATTTTAATATATAATCAATTTATATATGTTTGAATATTCTTACATCATATATAGTTTAAATATTATAAAATGTGTTTTATTTTTTCTAAAAAAAGTGGAATTTTCTTTATTGCAATTTTCTTTATCTTACTAAATCAGACATGGGCCCAGAACTGTTCAGTAAATGCCGGTGTAGCTGAAACCATTTGTGAAAATACATCGTTTAATTTATCTGGGGCAGCTACAGGTCTAATACAATCAAGCCCAATTTGGTCGCAAGTAGGCGGCCCATCAGCCATTATTAATGACCCCTCGGATTTGAATACTACTATTACCGGATTAATTGGCGGTAATGACTATACCTTTCGTTTGTCAGTAACATGTACAGACGGTAGCAACCAATTTCAAGATGTTGTGATTTCAGTTGAACCTATCACTATAGCAGATGCAGGTGCTGATATGGAGTCGTGTCCTAATAATACAGGAAATGTCTCTATATCTGGAAATACACCTCTTAATCCTGGTGAAACAGGGCTTTGGAGCATTGATGGAGCAAATAATGCCGGAGTGGTAATCAACTTTCCGAATTCGGCAACTTCTACAATTACACTACCAGAAGACAGTGCAGGAACCACTACCCTAAGATGGACCATAACCGGACCTGATTATGCCCCAGGGCAGAACTGCGAATCATTTGACACTATAACCATCACCAATTATGGTGGAGAACAGCCGGTGACTGCTGGTGCGGACCAAACCTTGGATAACTGCTATACGGTCTTTCAATCTACTAATTTAAACGGAAGCTTTGGTGGAAATGGGATTGGAGGTCAACAAGGCACTTGGTCTTTTGTAAGTGGCCCTAGCACACCAAATATCGCGGATGTAAACAACAACCAATCGAATGTTACCAATCTTATCGAAGGTACTTATGTTTTTAGATGGACTGTCGAAGGATCTTGTGTATCTGGTCAAGATACAGTTACCATTACAGTTGGCGAAGCCACTCAAGATATAACCATTGCCAGTACTGAAAATAATGTCATAAGATTTTGTGACCCAACAATAACAAGTGCCACTCTTAATGGCTCTCAGCCTCAATATTCGGGCGAAACCGTAGAATGGACACAGACCTCCGGGCCTACAGCAAGCATTTTAAACCCTACCAATAGTACTACACAGGTTTCCGGGTTGGATGGAAGCAGTACCTATCAGTTTACCTATACTATTACCAATGCAACTACAGGATGTGAAGATTCTGCAAGCACGACTATACGATATTCGACAAACCCAATTACGATAACTGCAAATAGCGGAAATGACATCATTGCCGCATGTGGTCAAACTGAGGTTGACATTCCATTTACAACGACTGGCAATGGTGGCAATACCTATGCTATTGTTAATGGTCCTTCAGGCTCCTCATTAATTGATTCCAATAATTTTCAAAATACTGGAAGTTCACCACTCTCAATTGATTTTGATGTAGAAGGCACATATACCGTCTTTCTAAGAAGAGCGGTTGGTGGATCGGTACAAACAGGTTGTAATGTTGCGACCGATGCCATCAATGTTACCATTTCTCTTACTCCAACAAACGCAAATGCAGGCACGCCTCAAATATTAGCCTGTAATGTAACCAACACCTCACTTACAGGAAATACAGTCTCAATCGGTCAGTCTTTATGGTCACAAATAAGTGGACCAAATACTGCTACCTTAAATAACCCTTATGAGCAAACCACAGGGGTTTCAAACTTAATCCCAGGTATTTATGAATTTCAATATAGTATTTCAGGAGGAAACGTTTGCTCACCATCAGCTGAGTCATTGGTAACCGTTGAGGTTTCTTCAGATGCACCTATCGTAGTTGATGCGGGTCCTGACCAAAGCATGGTGTGTTTTGGGGCTCCCATCTTTATGATAGGTGATGTGCCAACAGCAAATCTGCAGGGAACATGGTCAGTAGATAGTGCTCCTTTAGGTACAACTATAATCTTTGAAGATGAGAACGATCCTAACACTATGGTTTCTGGCTTAGACATTGCCAATGAGACCTATGTATTACGCTGGACCATAGAAAATCCCAACGATATTACATGTCCTGCACCAGGTAGTGATACCGTCACTATAACGACCGGCGGAACTCAGGGTCCTTCACTATCAGATGCCGGACCAGATCAGTGCTTACCTGTTGGAACAACTTCTGTGACCCTCTCAGCTAACTCACCTCAAGCAGGTGAAACTGGTCTATGGACAGCTTTTCCATCTACTGGAATTTCATTCAATGATGCCACACAATTTAATACATCAGCAAATATTTCAATAGAACAGAGCTATATACTTACCTGGACAATTTCTAAGACGGGTTGCCAATCAACTTTTGATGAGGTAGAGATTACAATTGGCACCATTGCTTCTGCCGATGCTGGGCCCGATCAATCCGCATGTTCAGACACATTTACCATGGCGGCAACGAGTTCAACTGGTACCGGTCGTTGGACACAGGTAAGCGGGCCCGGCGGTTTTACCATTGATAATGATACCAGTACATCCGCGCAATTTACCTTTACTTTTTCAGGCCAATATATTTTTGAATGGACTGTAAATAATGGTTCATGCTCAACAGATTCAGATCAAGTTATTCTTAATGTAGGTATTCCTCCCACTATAGCAACTGTAGGGACAGATCAAACAATTTGTAATGCAACCAACGCCATTTTATCTGGTAACGGCTTTGATTCAAACATTGAAACCGGTTTTTGGACACTTCTCTCCGGTGCTCCAAACACGCCAATCATAGCAGATGTAAATAATCCTAATACCAATGTTACCAATCTGGTTGCAGGAACCTATACCTTTAGATGGACGATAGTTGGAGATTCAAACTGTCCCAGTTCTTTTGCTGATTTAAATATCGATGTTTTTGTTCCTGCTGATGCAGGTCCGGACCTTAACTTTTGCGAGACCACAAACTTTTTATTGGAAGCGACTTTTGGTTCAACAGGAACTTGGACCCAAACACCAAACGGAGCTCCGGCGGCTACTATTACACAAAACCCGGTAAACAGTAATGTTGCAGAAGTATCAATTACTCCCGGCAACACGTATATCTTCAGATTTACCACCGATTATGGAGCCTCATGTGGATCAACTTTTGATGAGGTGACCGTTATTTCTAGTACTTCCCCATCAGTAGACCCCAATGCGGGCCCCGACCAAATTTTGTGTCAAGGAGATTTAGTGGTACCAAATCAGACAACTTTGGCTGGCAATACCCCTCCTGGGGATGTTACCAATGCCGAATGGCGCTTTGCCGAACAACCTTCTGGAAGCGTGGCAACAATAGATTTGCCCAATAACCCTTCCTCAACGTTATCAAATCTTTCTGTACCAGGAATTTATATCTTGGAGTGGAATTTCGAATCAGGAAGCTGTTCCAATACCGCAGATGTTGTTCGAATAGAAGTTTTTGAGGCTCCTTCAACGGCTGATGCAGGTGCTGATCAATCGAATGCATGCCAATTGGATGTTCAAATGAACGCGGTAGATCCTTTGGTCGGTATAGGCACTTGGTCCTTTTCAGTTGATCCATCCGGAGGGAGTGCTGTTATTGACAGTCCTAACTCACCGACTACAACACTTTCAAACATTACTACTTTAGGGACTTATGAACTGACTTGGACCGTAACGAACGGAACATCATTTTTTTCACCATCAGTTTGCTCGCCATCAACCGACACGGTTAGCATTACTTTTACAGATGACCCACCATCAACAGCTAATGCAGGGCCTGACCAAGAGTTTTGTGATGCAACACAAACCAACTTAAACGCCGTGGCATTGACTATTGGTACGGGTACTTGGTCGCAGACCGCAGGACCAGGTGTAACGGATCCAGGTACAGTTGCCAATATTACCTCGCCCAATAATCCGAATTCCTTAGTATTGAATTTAGAGCCTGGGGTTTACGAATTTACATGGACAGCTTTAAATGGTGGTTGTACGTTAACCGATGAAATGGAAGTAGAGATAATTAGCCAACCTGTTACGGCTGAAGCCGGCCCAGATCAAAGTTTACAACAATTTTCAACCTTGACTTTAGGGGCAACACCTCCGACTTTTGGAAATGGAATTTGGTCACAGCTTTCAGGACCTACAACCGTGTCATTCATTGATGATACTGATCCAACAACAGATGTTATTGGCACCAATGTAGGAACCTATGAGTTTCAATGGACTGTTTCTAACGGTATTTGTTCAGATGTAAGTGATACCGTCACGGTTATTATTGATGGTTTAGCAGATTTAGAATTAACCAAAACAGTCAGTCCAAATACTGTTAATCCAGGCGATACCGTAACATTTACTATTTCAATTTTCAATAATGATATTTCAGCAGGTTCCGATGCCACAGGCGTATCTATTAGAGATGTTATTCCTAATGGATACACATTAGTTTTAGGAACTGTAAGCAATGATGGAGTATACAACTCAGGAAACTTCACTATAGATTGGTCTAATCTTTCAATTATCAATGGCAGTACATTAGATCTCACTTTTGATGCTATAGTAAATGCGACTGGAGATTATGACAACACGGCAGAAATTACGGGAAGTAATGAGTTTGATCCTGACTCAGCACCAAACAATGATATTTCGACTGAAGACGATCAAGACAATGTTTCTGTTACCATTCAATCGGCCGACCTGAGCATGAACAAAACTGTTAGCCCCTCTACGGCAAGTGTTGGCGAGACTGTGACCTTCTCATTGGAGGTAGTCAATGCAGGTACCGACAATGCGACGGGGGTGAGTATTCAAGATATTGTGCCTTCGGGGTACACCATCACCACAATCAACGATGGTGGGGTACAATCGGGTAATACCATCACCTGGTCGGGGCTTTCCGTTACAAACGGGGGGTCCACAACGGTGACCTTCACTGCTACCCTGAACCCACCAACAGGAGTCACAAACGAATACCTGAACACCGCACAGGTGACAGCCAGTGACCAAAACGACCCTGATAGCGACCCGAACAATGACAATGGAGACCAAAGCGAAGATGACGAGGACAGCACCCAAGTGACTTTAGAACAAGTGGACCTTCAACTGGGCATCAATAATTCGACGTCCAGTGGAAATGTGAACGACACCGTAGATTACACCGTATCGGTATTCAACAACGATGCCATAGAAACTGGTGATGCGACCAATGTCGAAGTGGTAGTTACACTACCTTCCGGTATGGACATCGTACCCGGAAGCATAACCAACGGCGGAGTTTATAATCCAGGAAGCGGAACGATAACCTGGAGCGGTCTCGATGTTGCCAATGGTGTAACACTGGACTTGGAATACCAGGTCACCATCAACGATAATGGAAACTACGGTACAATAGGAGAGATTACCGCCTCTGACCTGCCTGATACCGACAGTACCCCAAACAACGATGACGGTGACCAGAGCGAGGATGATGAGGACAGTGCTGCCTTTGCCCTACAATCGGCCGACCTGAGTTTAGTTAAAGATGTTTCAGCCTCTTCTAGTGATACACCCAATGTTGATGATACTATTGTCTTTGAACTAACAATAACCAATTCCGGGCCAGATACTGCAACAAATGTTAGATTGGAAGACGAGGTACCTTCAGGATATACATTAGAAACCGTAAACAATGGAGGAACTGCCATTGCAGGTACTTTTTTAAGTTGGGATATTGCATCACTTCCCGTGGGAAGCACCACGGTAACTTATGAGGTTACCGTAAACGAGCCCAACGGCTTTTCAGACGAATACTTGAACATTGCGGAAATCACTGCAAGCAACCAAGATGATCCCGACAGCGAGCCTTTCAATGATGATGGAGATCAAAGTGAAGACGATGAAGACTTTTTTATAGTAACACCCCAAGTTATTGATTTGGAGTTAAATATAAATGTTAGTAATACAAACCCAAATGTTGGCGATGTGGTCACGTTTACCATTGATATAAGCAACTTGGGTGATGTCTCAGCAAACGGAGTAGCCATTGAAAATCTTTTACCTTCAGGGTTTGGAAACATAACCGGAATAAATAACGGAGGTTCATTAGGAGCAGTTACCATCAACTGGTCCGGACTTAACGTACCAGTGGGAAACAATACCTTGACCTTGACCTTCAATGCCGAAGTATTGGAGCCTACGGGCAATGCGGATGAATATGAACATGTTGCACAGATAACTGGTGCCGATCAATTTGATACGGATAGCACCCCTAATAACGATAATGGTGACCAAAGTGAAGACGATGAGGACAATGTAGGTGTAACACCCCAACAGGCTGATCTTAGTTTAGTAAAAACGGTAAGTGATTTAACACCAGATGTTGGTGATACCGTCATTTTCACACTGACTATGACCAATCAAGGCCCCAATGTGGCCTCGGGTGTAGCATTGGAAGACACACTTCCTACAGGATATACCCTTACAACCGTAAATGATGGGGGTAGCCAAGCTATCAATACCGCTTCATGGAACAGCCTAACCGTATTGGCCAATGGCGGAACTACTTCGGTAACCTACGAGGCAATCATCAATACCCCATCAGGAACAGCAGGTGAATATGTGAATTCTGCACAGATAACCGCAAGTGATCAATTTGACCCAGATAGCAATCCTAATACAGATACCACTGTTGATGAAGACGGCAACGGCAATGGTGACGATGACGATGAAGATACACTTACTGTTTCTCCCAATATCGGAGACCTAGAGTTAACTAAGATAGTTGTCGATGGCGACACCACACCTTTAGTCGGTAGCGAAATCAGTTTTGAAATTACCGTTCTTAATGTAGGAGACGTTGATGCCAATAATGTAGTAGTTCAAGATTTACTTCCCTCAGGGTATAACTTTGAGCTCTACAGTGCAACTTCAGGAATCTATAATGAAAATACTGGGATATGGCAGGTAGGTAATGTTTCGGCTGGTGGAAATGAGACCATAGTCATTGATGTTTTAGTAAATCCTAATGGCAATTATACCAATGTGGCTGAAGTCATTTCGGCCAGTATTTTTGATGTGGATTCTACACCGAATAATGATGTCTTGACAGAAGATGATCAAGATAATGTCGTTGTTACACCAATAGAAGTAGCCGACTTGTCGCTGACCAAGACCGTGAGCACAACTACACCCGATATAGCTGACAATGTGATCTTTACCATAACTGTCACAAATGATGGGCCAAGTAATGCAACTGGTATACAGGTTTTGGATGTTTTACCTTCTGGTTTTTCCTATAATTCAGATGATAGTGGGGGCGCATATGTATCTGGAACGGGTATCTGGAGCATTGCAAATTTAGCGAATGGCGCAAGTGCAGCTCTCAATATTACTGCTTCGGTAAACACTACTGGAAACTATACCAATGTGGCCGAAGTCATTGCCCATGATCAATTAGATGAAGATTCAACACCCAACAACACCATCGGTTCAGAAGATGATCAAGATGAGGTAGTAGTCACGCCAAGGCAGATGGTAGATATTTCAGTGACAAAGAGTGCCAATACCAATACACCAAATATAGGAAGTAACATCATTTTTACTATCACGGTCACCAATGATGGACCAAGTGATGCAACAGATGTAGTGGTAACAGATTTGCTTGAATCAGGTTATGAATATGTCAGTGCAATACCATCGGTTGGAACTTACGAACCGCTTAATGGTTCTTGGACTGTTGGAAACTTAGCCAATGCAGTAACGGAAACACTGACTATCGAAGCGACTGTTTTGACTAATGGCATTTACACTAACACCGCAGAGCTGACTGATTTAAATGAAGATGATATTGATTCTTTACCAGCAAACAATGATGATACTGAAGATGACCAACAGACCATCGAACCAATCCCTGTTTTGGTGTCCGACCTAGAATTGTCTAAGACAGTGGATAACCCCGCCCCTATGGTAGGTGAAACTATCGAATTCACGATTAACCTTACCAATAATGGACCTAGTGATACAGCCGGTGTTTCAGTATTAGATATTATTCCATCAGGTTATACCTATGTTTCCAATACCGTAACGGCAGGAAATTACAACCAAGTCTCAGGTATTTGGAGTTTAAACGGTACTCTTCCCAACGGAACTACTGAGACCTTGGAAATTACGGCAATTGTAAATCCAACTGGTAATTATGCTAATACGGCCGAAATTTGGACATCAGATAATTTAGATATCGACTCGACACCGGGTAATACAGTAACCACTGAAGATGATTATGATGAGGCTATTACCGCACCTATACCAATTGCAGATGTCTCCCTGACTAAGACAGTCGATAACGAGTTTCCAGACGTATCTGACCAAATTACGTTCACTTTAACCTTGAATAACACAGGGCCTAGTGAAGCCACAAGCATTCAGATACTTGATGTATTACCTACCGGATATAGCTATGTGAGTGATGATGGTGGTGGTACTTATAACCCTACAACAGGTATTTGGGGCGTTTCAAGTTTAGCAGCTGACACCACTACAGAACTAAACATTACGGTCGGCATCAATACCACTGGTAGTTATCTCAATATGGCTGAATTGATTGCGGTTAATGAACAAGATCCAAATTCCACTCCAAATAACAATAATCCTAGCGAAGATGATCAAGATGAACAAGTCACGCTACCGAGGGTGATTACCGATATTTCATTGGTAAAAACGGCAAATAATCTTGCCCCTTCTGTAGGTACTGATATTACCTTTACAATAACAGTAACAAATGATGGCCCTAGCGATGCCACCGGTCTGGTCATTGAAGATATTTTAGCAAGTGGCTATAATTTTGTTAGTTCAGCAGCTTCTGCTGGTTCTTACGATAATGTCATTGGTTCTTGGGATATCCCCACACTTCCCAATGGGGCAACTGAAACCTTGGAAATTATCGCAACAGTTCTATCAAACGGCGATTATTCCAATACGGCAGAACTAATCGCATTGAATACTTTTGATCCCGATTCTACCCCGGATAACAATTTGAATTCTGAGGATGATCAAGATACCGTTAATCCGGTTCCCACAGGCTTGGCCGATTTATCAATTGCAAAAACAGTAGATAACGCTAATCCGAACGTAGGTGATATTATTGAATTTACCATTAATTTGACCAACAACGGTGATAGTAACGCAACTGGTGTGGTTGTGAACGACTTATTACCAATTGGGTTTACTTATCAAGCACATACTGCCACTGCTGGAACGTATGATGAAAACACTGGAGTATGGAATACGAACGGGGTAATTCCCAACGGTACTACGGAAACCCTACTCATTTTGGCTAGGGTTAATGCTCCCACAGGTACAGACGGTGAGTACACCAATCAAGTTGAAATCACGGCGAGCGATCAAGCAGATCCTGACAGTGATGTTACGGTTGACAGTACTTTGGATGACTTTTCGGATGGTCTCGCCGATGATGACGAAGCCTTGGTCGTTGTTACGCCGCAATCTGTTGATATTGAAGTTCAAAAAACAGTTAGCAATCCAAGACCTAATATCGGAAGCGAAATCACCTTTACAATTATAGTTACCAATAATGGCACCCATGAGGCAACAAATATCGGTATTGAAGAAAGGCTACCCAATGGCTATCGTCTAATCTCGGCCAACACCACACTGGGCACCTACGATACCTCAGAAGGTTTCTGGGAAATTGACACATTAAATGAAACCGAATCAGCGACACTAACTCTTCTAGTTGAAGTACTTGATATTGAAGACTATCAAAATACTGCCGTCCTAGCATTTGTCGATCAATTTGATATCGATAATTCCAATGATTTGGCAACTGCTTCAATTGAACCTACCTGTCTAATGTTCTACAATGAATTTTCTCCCAATGGAGACGGGGTAAACGAAACCTTTGTCATTGACTGTATTTCAAAATACCCTAACAATACACTTAAAATTTATAATCGATGGGGAAATATTGTTTATGAAAAGCAAGGATACAATAACGAATTTAATGGCACTTCTAATGGTAGGGCTGTAATTCAAAAACAAGAATTTCTCCCCGTCGGAACATACTACTACATTTTGAATTTGGGTGATGGGTCAGACCCTATCACAGATTGGTTATACATCAACCGATAATATCATATCAGAAACAATGAAAAAAATAGAATCAAAAAAAATGTATAATAAAGCACTTTTGGTGCTTCTGTTACTGATATCATTTCAGTTAGAAGCGCAACAAGACCCCCAGTTTACACAATACATGTATAATACCATTACCGTGAACCCAGGGTATGCCGGTTCTCGTGGGCACCTATCAATCTTAGGCATGCACCGTTCACAATGGGTCGGTATTAATGGTGCACCTACCTCTCAGGTATTTGCCATTGATGGCCCTATGAGCGAAAAAGTCGGTTTAGGAATCGTAGCAACATATGATGAATTAGGGCCTTCAAATGAACTTTTCCTAGATGGCAATTTTGCATATAGTATTCAAGTAGGTCAAAACAACCAGAGGCTTTCATTAGGCTTAAAGGCAGGTGGGCGTATTTTTAATGTTGATTTTTCAAAAGGGCTTATTCAGAACCCTGATATTTCTTTTCAAGATAATATTGAAAACCGTTTCTTCCCCACCATTGGTGCTGGGGCCTATTATCATACCGAAAAAGCGTATTTAGGGTTTGCTGTACCTAATTTTTTCTCTGAAGATCATTACGATGGGGCAACCCAAGAAATTGCAACGGAACGTTTGCATTATTTTCTCATTGGAGGGCTAGTACGTGACCTAACCGCAGACATAAAGTTCAAACCTGCATTTTTTATAAAATGGGTGCCAGGAGCTCCTGTTATTACTGATCTATCGGCCAATTTTATGATACGTGAAACCATTACTGCAGGTATTGCCTACCGCTGGGACGATTCTTTTTCAGGATTAGTAGGGCTTCAGATTTCCCCTGGTCTGGGTATTGGTTATGCTTATGACAGAACAACCACCGATTTAAGAAATTTCAACAGCGGCACCCATGAGATATTTTTAAGATTCGAATTAGTTACACGTGAAAACCGTTTAAAATCTCCAAGATTCTATTAAGTCAACTTTTATGAAAACAAGTATTTATTTACTATTCGCACTTTTACCTCTAACAATTTTGAGAGCACAAGAAGCCAAACCAGCAGCAAAAAAGAAGTTTGACAATTTTCACTATATCGATGCTGCCAAAGAATATGAGAGAAGGATAAGGAGAGGAGATGACTCTCAGGAAACTCTTGAAAAACTCGGTGACACGTATTACAAAAATGCCAATATGGATATGGCGGTCAAATGGTACGGTCAGTTGTTTTCTAAATATGAACGTACCTTAAGTCTAGAGTACATCTTTAAATATATACATACATTAAAAGGTGTAGGAAATTATAATCTGGCTAAAGCGCTGATGAAAATCTATTCGAAAAAAGCTGATAAAAACAAATTTGAAGTGGACCAGTTCATGGACAATGATATTGCCTTGGATGAATTGAT
The DNA here is from genome assembly GCA_937969515.1 of uncultured Croceitalea sp. GTDB lineage: Bacteria > Bacteroidota > Bacteroidia > Flavobacteriales > Flavobacteriaceae > Croceitalea > Croceitalea marina. The sequence continues at coordinate 11,673 of CALBVX010000147.1, forward strand.
TAACCAACAACCTAAATTTGTAGTATCTCCTTTATCACTCAATTCCTCAAATGCAGATTTTGGACCGATGTTTTATCAAAATAAAATAGTTTTTGCATCAAGTAGAGATAGTATGAACCTTCATACTAGGGTATATGAGTGGAACCAACAACCATACTTGAATTTGTATGAGGCAGATACAGTAGAACTGGGTAGTGATTTAGTGGATGTCCGTCAATTTGGCACTGATATCAATACGAAATACCATGAAGCTTCCGTGACCTTTAATAAAGAGGGAACCATCATGTATTTCACCCGAAATAACTACACAAATAAATATTTAGAACGCGATGATAAAGGCACCAATCATCTAAAATTATACCGTAGTGAATTACAAGGCGGCTATTGGACCAATCCCGAAGAAGTTTCCTTCAACAGCAATAGTTATTCCGTTGGGCAGCCTGCATTAAGTCCAGATTCCAAAAGACTGTACTTTGTTTCCGATATGCCAGGAGGCATTGGTGGCACGGACATCTATTACGTGTATATTGATAAAAATGGCACTTATTCTGAACCTATAAATTTAGGAGTCAAAATAAACACCTCAGGGCGAGAAATGTTTCCGTTTGTGACTAATGAAAAATTATACTTTGCTTCCGATGGACATCTTGGTTTAGGGGGCTTGGATGTTTTTGAAAGCAAAATTACGGATACCTTATCCGCCCCAGTAAACCTAGGCCCAGTGCTGAACAGCCGTTTTGATGATTTCGGACTCATTGTTGATGAAGTATCCAATCGCGGATACTTTTCTTCCAACCGCGAAGGAGGAGTAGGAGATGATGATATTTATTCATTCCAAAGATTAGCCACAAAATGTGAACAAACGGTAAAAGGGACAGTATTGAGAAAATCCAATGATCAAGCGATAGTAAATGCAGAAGTTCAATTGCTGTCCAATGATGGTACTAATCTCAGTAAAGGAAAAACCGATGCATACGGCGTATTCCATTTTGAGACGCTTTTGAATTGTGAGACTAAATATAAAATCATTGTTTCAAAAGAAGGATATGAATCTGTAGAGCAGCTTTTCACCACTACAGATGAATTGGGAAAGGACAATAGTATTCTATTAATCTTGACTAAAGAACTTAATAAGTTAATTGTCATGGAAAATGGCGTACTCAAAATTAAAATTGATGACATCTATTTTGATTTGAACAAGGCGAACATTCGACCAGATGCGGCCCAGGAGCTTAACAAAATTGTGGAGGTTATGAAAGAATACCCCAAAATGATTATTAAAGTAGAGTCACATACAGATTCCAGAGGTAGTGATAGATACAATGAAAATTTATCTGACCGAAGGGCAAAATCAACAGGTAACTACATTATTTCGCAAGGAATTGAAGCCAATCGAATTGAAAGTGCCATTGGCTATGGAGAAAAAAACTTACTAAACCACTGTAATAATGGTGTCAAATGTTCAAATGAAGAACATGACATCAATCGAAGATCGGAGTTTATTATCATAAAGCTAGAATGATGGAATTGACCCTAAAACATAAGTCAAAAGAATTTTTTACGAAGTTTAAAATTTTTCCAGCATTCAACTCTACAAAACGCTTTATAAGATAGTACCTTTCAAAATCTTACTTTTTAATTAAAACCACACTAATTAGTGTAAGTTGCAAATGACGATTTGTTTATATCTGTTTTTCGATAATTCTGGTTTATCAAACTGATTAAAGAACTTAAGGTGAATTTCTTTAATATTCATGGACTGCTCTCACTAAAAAAGGCTCGTAATTATTTCACTAGTCATACTTGCAATGGCCTATACTTTCAGCATTAAATTGCGTCAAATAGTTTAGTCGACAACTCAAATACAGTCTTTAACAATAAAATTCAATGGAGCTACCAAAAAAATATGGTTCCCAGAATATAGTATTCTACAAAGAATTTGGCAATAAGTTTTTGGATTATAGGGATATAAAAGTTTTAGATTCAGTTAAAAAAACGATCAACAGCCAAAAGGATATACCGGGCTCTTCTCATATCGCCTTGTTTTATATACTGATATGCCCTGTCTAGGAATAACTGTGGCAGGTCTTTTTTGCCTCTTTTTGAAGAAGCAGTTTTAGAGGCATTGTTGTTGGCAACTTCTTTTCGCAAAAAATAAAGGTCTTGTGCAATTTGTAAATCTTCAGGAGTATAGGACACTCCAGTATATTGCTGTAACAATTGAAGAAACATAAAACCAAATTCCTCAGTAGGTTCTATCATAGTGCCTTCGCCAAAGTCATTCCACGTAACCAACTGTATGAAATCAGCTGTTTGATGATGGGTATAATTCAAGGTTTCAACAAAGGTATTACCAGCATTCCAATCGATCGACCAGTCATGAATAAGACCCCAGCCTCCTAATTCACTGAAATTATTGAAACCTGGATAGACACTTCCAACAGTCAACTTATCGGTTAGATCCATATGCCAGTAATAGTGACCGTGGGCTTCCAAATGTGTACTGTCCACCCATGCAAACTCACCAGTAGCGCTTTCGCCTACCCATTGGTTAGAAGTAGCCCACAAAGAAAGATAATTGGGTTTTTCATTCTCTTGAAAAACGGTGAAAATTTCATCCCAAGAAGTGACATCTTGAATATGGTGGGGGCCGAAGACAAACATAGTAGGTTTTTCACCCCATTTCATGTAGCGTACACTCGTCATGTAAGTATCCCTAATATACTCGAAATCTTCTTTTGCTGCAGTAACTATATCTGGTGCATAACCCAATTCATATGCCTGAACAGCAGTTCTATCTTCATACATAATTGAAAAGTCAAGACCTAAATCTTCAAGCCGCCACATAAAGGTCTCCGTTGCCTGTTTCATGATTCCATAATCATAAAAATCACGACTGCCATACCAATCAAATATAACTCCATCTATGCCCGCCAGCTTCATCATCAAAAAATGATATTCTTGCAAATCGGGATCAGTCGAAGAATAAGGCCCTATTTCTGGGTAAAAGAACGAAGCAATTTCCCGTCTTCCATTTGCATCGATAACATTGGGATCTTTATTGGCCATAGTCCAGTGTTGACCCCACCGACCATCAAAATCCAAACTTTGAAACCATGGCATATAATGGGCATACACTTTTTTGGGATTCTCTTTCGCTACCTCCATACCTTGAATATTAAAAATTTTACCTGACTGAACTTGTTTGATCATATCTTCTTCTTCTTCTAAGATGCTCAAAAGAAGGGAATCAGATATTGTTTGGGTAACATCTAAAGAATGTTCTTCAACAATTTCCCTCTCAATTATTTCAGATGAACAAGAAATCAGTAAAAAAGTAAAAAAAACAAAGAACAAAAGGCATTTAAAGTACTGAAGTATCATTTTCAATATATTTTTGTAAGTTTTATACTACTTTAACGAAAGTTTTATACTTTTCTTACGCGTTTCTATTAAAATGGCATCAAAAAACAATCAATCTCTTTTCATTTTATTTTAACTATCTATTATTCAGTTGTTTAAATTTTAATAGTATTAAATAAAAATTTGTTCAACTCTTCTTCAGACAATAAAAATCTAATCAATAATTTACATATTAAGAACGAATAAGGACTAAATGAATCATAAAACCACATATTTGGATAAATTTTAGATAATTGATTTTAAGCAGTTTAAGATTTATTTGATATAAGAAATAATTAAATGTAAGATTTTTCTGTAATATTTATAAAGTTATTACGTTATTATCTTGTTGCGATAAATATCCAACCAAAATTGAGTCCCAAACTCAACTTAAAATTTAACCTATGAAAGTATTAGCAATAGACGATCAACGAATCGTTCTTATGTATTTAAAAAAATGTCTTATAAAATTAGGATATGAAGTAAAAGTAGCCACAAGTGGGCACATGGGAATTAGTATAATGAAAGAATTTCAGCCAGACGTGGTCATGGTTGACTTCAATATGCCGAGTATATCTGGGTTAGGAGTTGTGGAGCATATCCGCAAAAATATGCAATCAAACATTCCTATCATTATGCTTTCCGGAAATGATGACCCAGAGGTTGTTTCAAAAGCATTTAATTATGGTGCTAATGATTATATACGAAAGCCTGTAAGCCTAAAAGAGATATCTGCAAGGTTAAAAGCAATTGCGAATAGCACCAAAACCATAAAGGCATGCGAACCTGACACTGCCAATCAGTTTATTCAAGATAGTATCATTGGAGTAGTAATACCCTGTTACAATGAAGAAAAAAGGCTACCTGTTCAAGAATTTAGAAAGTTTTTACATGAAAACCTTGGATATCATCTATGTTTTGTAAATGATGGTAGTAGTGACCGTACCATAGATGTTCTTCTTTCAATAAAAGAAGAGTTTCCATTAAGTGTCAGTGTTCATGATTGCAAACAGAACGGTGGAAAAGCTGAAGCAGTCCGAAAAGGTGCAATGCTATTAACAGAGAATACTGATATCGAATATATTGGTTATTTAGATGCAGATCTATCAACCGACTTTATAGATTTTAAAAATTTGATGCATGTTTTAAAGAACTCCGATCATCGAGTTGTAAGTGGTTCAAGAATGCTACGAATGGGAGCCAAAATTTCTAAGGATTCAGCACGTGCCATAATTAGCAAAATGATAAACCTGATCATTAGATTCATCTTAAAAATGCCCTTCAACGATACACAATGTGGAGCCAAGATTATGGATGTAGAAATTGCAAAAATTGTATTTAACCGTCCATTTCTAACTCGATGGTTATTTGATGTTGAAATATTCAAAAGAATCGGAGTAAACTTTGGCAGAAAAAAAGCATTGGAAATAATCAGTGAATCCCCGCTTGACAGGTGGGTGCATGTAGATGATTCGAAACTCTCAATGAAAGATTCCTTTAAGATCTTTTTTCAGCTTTTTGATATTTATCGAGGTTACAAAACGTATAGTTTGTCATCTAAAGAGTCTTCTGGCAGTCTAGGCACAGAACCAGTTTTTTATTCACAGAATGAGCTTCAAAACAATCCAAGTAAAGACCGACCAAAAGTAGCTTAAAAGGTTTTAGCTGTAATTACCGTTTGATATTAAACCTCCTCAAATTGTGAAAGAGGTTTAATATCAAATGCTACCAAGAAATTTAGTAAATCGATTAATCAAACTAAGAGCATGTATACTCTAAAAATTCAGAAAGTGGTCTAAAATAATGGCTGACCTTTCATATAACTAAAGTTAGCTCAAATGAGAAGTAAAAAAATTCATTTATCACTTTACACATATGCATGAAAATAGTAATCATTCGCTGTTTTAATTCCCTTATGTGAGCTTAATGCACCAAAGAACGAAAATAATAGTATCCTTTAATAAGCTAAATAAACTCTATAAGTGCGTGCTCTTTCGTGTAGCCTATGTCTATCACACTGTTGGTCGGCCTCCTACTCGTTAGCAAATAAATTGCCTAGCAAGTTCATCGACCCAGCAAAAATTGTTAAAACTTTACCATGCGAATTTTGGCATGGTTAATAGGTTCGCACCTTAAGACGCTGGTTCTATAGAGTTTTGATAACCTGAAAGCCCTTATATATCTAGGTTTTGAAAGGCAGGTTCGTTCAAAACACACAACAATTAAAATATTCGCTAATTTTAAGGGGTGTACACCATTATAGACATAGAAACTACCGGAAATGGTATTAAGGGAAATAAAATTACCGAAATTGCTATTTTTAAGTTCGATGGAAGTAAAATAGTCGATGAATTCACGAGCCTGGTAAACCCAGAGTGCCCCATCCCTTATTTTATAACAGGTCTTACAGGTATCGATGACCAAATGGTAGCCAGTGCACCTACCTTCAAAGAAATATCCAATAAAATCCTAGAAGTAACCGATGATACCATATTCGTAGCGCATGCGGTCAACTTTGATTATGGGGTTATTAAAGAAGAGTTTCGCCGAATTGGTATAGATTTTAGCAGAAAGAAACTATGTACTGTGCGGCTTTCCCGTAAGTTGATTCCTGGGCTTCAATCGTACAGCCTTGGCAAATTATGCTCTGCAATTGGTATTCCGTTAAGAGATAGGCATAGGGCCAGAGGTGATGCACATGCCACGGTTTTGCTTTTTCAAAAACTGCTAGGAACGCCAAATTCACAAACAACCATACAAGGTTTTCTTAATGCAAGAAGCCAAGAAGCAACACTTCCACCTTTAGTTTCTAGAAAAAATATAGATGAACTGCCCACAACTCCAGGAATCTACTACTTTAAAAATACCACGGGCCAAATTATCTATGTAGGCAAGGCCATCAATATCAAAAAAAGAGTACTTGGGCATTTTTATACTAAAAGTAATCGCGAACTTCTTTTGTGCAATGAGGTGGCCAAAATAGATTTTGAACTTTCGGGTAGTGAATTGATTGCCCTTTTGATGGAGTCAGCTGCAATTAAAAAGCATTTTCCGAAATACAATCGGGCCCAAAAAAGGAATACTACCCAATATGCAATCTTTAGCTATGAAGATAGAAGTGGTATTTTACATTTGGCATTCAATACTTTAAAAAACAGTTACAATCCAATACTTATTCTCAACAATAAAACAGATTGTAGAACCTATTTAGTAGAGCTCTGCAAAATATACGCTTTATGCCCTAGGTACTGTCAATTACAACAAACCTCTACCGAATGTTCGCACCATAAAATCAAGATATGCGACGGTGTATGCTGTGGTAAAGAAAGCCTGACCACTTACAATTTAAAGGTGAAAAGTGCCATTGAGGGAATACAGCAAAATACCAGCAATGTCATTCTACAGCAAAAGGGGCGACATTTAAACGAGAAAGCCTTTGTAGTGATTAAAGATGGTATGTATTTGGGTTATGGTTTTGTTGAAAATGATGTAGAGATTACTTCCTATTCTTCTCTAGAAGCTTTTCTTGTTCCTCAAAAACATACTGCTGAAACCGAGAGTATTCTGAAGAGTGCGCTAAAAAATGAAATCAAAAACTCAACAAACCAAGTAACTACGCCGTTTTACTAGAAAAATATCTTATCTTTTACATAGATTTAGTTTGTGCAAAAAACCTTAGACCCAATAAAGTTAGTAATAGTCGAAGATGAGCCCATATCGGCTACGTATCTTAAAAAACACATCAAAGATACCGGTATAGAATGCAAAGTAGTTGCAGAAATGGCAAAGACTACAGAAGCAGCCGCTTTTTTTACTACTAACAATGATTATGATTTGGTGTTTATGGATATTCAATTAGAAGATGGCGATTGTTTTAAAATTTTTAATAATGTAAGCATTGAAAAACCAATCGTATTCTGCACCACTTTTGATACCTACGCACTTAAAGCCTTTAAATATAATAGCATTGATTATCTCTTAAAACCACTTAATAAAGAAGCTGTTCAAGAAGCGATAAAAAAATACCAAGCACTAAGAAGAAATCACGATAGCAGTCATTTGGCCCGCATGGATAAAATGATTGAGACTATGGCACCCACTGCGTACAAGAAAAGATTTTTGGTGCGTTCTGGCAACAAATTAAAGTTGGTTCAGATAAGTGATGTTGTCTGTTTTTATTCCAATGGAGGAGATACCCGATTGATAGATAAAAACGGGGGCGAACATTTAATAGATTTCACCATGGAACGCCTTGAAAGACTTGCCGACCCTGCCAACTTTTTTCGAATAAATAGAAAAATGACCATCAATATGGATTACATACACTCGGTCGAAGACTATTTTAACAATAGACTTATGGTGAAAATGTTAAAAAAAGTTCCTTTTGATTTAGTAGTAAGCAGAAATAGGGCCAAAGAGTTTAAATTCTGGTTGAAAGGGATAGCCTAATACCTTATTCTTTCATTTTACGATACATCTTGGCAACAAAGAGCAGCCAAATTAAAAATATGGTTGCTACAATTATGGAATAAACCAAGATAAAATCCACTACTTCTTGTATTTAAGGTAATTCATAAAACCCAAAATGGTCGGCGCCCAAAATGCAATAAAAATCGCATCTAATTTTTTTCCGCTTAGGAAAAGTACTTCTGAGACAATGATAATTGAAACTACCACTAAGAGCAGGATGCAATTCATTAAACCCACTCGCTCAATAAAATCTTTCAACATTAGTATTCTGCGTAAGCTATTCTAGCTCTAAGGTAGTTATTATAAAGCAAGAAACGTTAAAGAAATTGTGATTTTTTTAACGTTTTCAATTTAACTTTTAGTTCTAAAAAAAACTTTAAAGTGAGCCGAATCTTCCAAGATTTGAAATCCGTTATTCAGGTTTTCTTGAGAAACGGCATAAGGGTAAAATGAAATCGGTTCGATACAGACCATATTCTCCACTTCGGTCCAACACATAAAATGCCCAAAACCTTCTGTTTTTATGGTGATTTCTTTTTTATCTTTCAATATAACCATATCACAGTTCGATACCTCTAGCGCCCTACTGCCTACGACCAACACTTCATCTAAGGTAATCTGTCTTTTCCCTGCATGAATAATAGGGTTTTCAGTATGTATCTTAAAATTCGGATGATACCCCAACATAAATGGCATACCCTTATCGCCCGATATTGAAAATTCGATTTCAAGACCACTATCGGTAAGTTCAAATGATTTCTCAAACTCAAAACTATAAGGCCAATCAAGCCATTCGACATTGGATTTTTTAGGATATTTCGAATTTTTTATGGCTGTACCCGCCACATATATCTTTCTGTATGTAGCCTTTGTAGAATTACTGAAAATTAAGTCATATTCCATTTGCCTAAAATGCCCATGTTGATCCTGAACGGCAATACCCTTTGGCGTTTGAACCTTGAATCCGGCTTCGTTGACCGGACCGATAATCGGAAACATTTCGGTATCGGAAGAACTCCAACCAGGACTTCCCTTTTGGTGAATAAACTCGTGATCAGTTACTTTAAAGCTTATTAATTCTCCTTCTTCAATAGCTACGAACTTGTTATTAAGTTCAAGTGCAACAACATTATTCATTAATCAACCTATAAATTAAAATTGCAGTTCGCTTAGTTAAAGCTTCGATAGTATTTAAGTTTACCGTTTCTTGCGGTGTATGGGCGCCCGAACCCATGGTACCTAATCCATCTAAACAATCTACATACTCTGCAACAAAAGATACATCGGCAGCCCCTCTTTTTCCTGGGTCATAGGCTAAAACTTCTCCTTGTCCCAAGTCAAGGCTAACCGTATTTAAGGTATTCAACAAACTGAGATTACCCTCTGTTGGCCCCATTGACGGGTAACTGTCGTTAAATGTAATGTTCGCAGAAGTTTGGGGTAGGTTATTAGAAACTATCTCACGCATTTTTACCCTAGCATTCTCTTTTTGCTCTTCGGATATGAAACGAAGCCCTCCTTGAACTACTGCCTTTTGGGCTACAACGTTCGATTTGCCAAAAACATCGCCTTTGCTCGTGGTCTTATCAAAATTGACAAAGGTACCTCCTAATAGGGTTCCTGGATTAAAGGTTAGCAACTCCTCCCCTTTTACATCGGTATAAAATTGATGCAGTATTCTTGACATTTCAAAAATAGCACCAGCACCGGTACGTTCGCTAAATATCCCAGAAGAATGTGCACGTTTACCCGCTACCTCAACAGCCCAGCCAGAAGCTCCTCTTCTTGCTACGGTCGCGTAGTTAAATCCTGTTGAAGTTTCAAAACCTAGCGCGATATCACTCTTTTTGGCAGCTTCAATCAAATCTTTTCTACTGGTTGTTAATGGCTTACCGGTGCTTTCCTCATCACCTGTAAAGGCAACAATGATTTGAGCATCTTTTAAAAGACCATTTTTCTGCAATGCTTTTAAGGCATAAAGCACAATTACATCTCCACCCTTCATATCATTACCACCAGGTGCATGCGCTATACTATCGTTTACCATTTCAAATTTTTGAAACGGACTGTCTTCTTCGAAAACAGTATCTAAATGGCCAATCAGTAATAACTTTTTGCCTTTTTTCCCTGATGTTTCGGCAAATAAATGTCCCGCACGATTCATTTCTAAAGGCATGTCAATCCACTTGGTATCAAAGCCAATGTTCTCAAAAGCATCCTTAAACACCATACCCACTTGCTTTACCCCTTTTGGGTTAAGGGTTCCGCTATTGATGTTCACTACTTTTTCTAGAAATGAAATCGCTTCTGTATTATTTTGCTCAATGGTAGAAAATATCTTTTTTTCTGTACGGCTCAAATTTTGAGCTTTTAATGGAACCCAAAGCAAAAGGCTGAGCGCAGTCGTAGCAATTAATTGTTTCATAGTAACCTAATTTTCAGAAAGGACTGTTTTCTATAAAAACTATTCTATATACCCCATTTGGCGCATCCAATCATCATTAAACATCTTGCCTACATAACGACTTCCATGATCATGAAATAAAACCACTACCACATCATCTTTTGTAAAATGTTCTTTTAATTGCAATAAACCTTTTATTGCTGCCCCCGCGGAATTACCAAGAAACATACCCTCTTCTTTCGCTAGTTTTTGGGTGTATACGGCTGCATCTTTATCTGTCACCTTCGTAAAACCATCGATAATACTAAAATTAACGTTTAAGGGCAAAATATCTTCACCTATTCCTTCCGTAACATACGGATAAATCTCATTTTCGTCAAAAATACCGGTCTCATGATATTTCTTAAAAACTGAACCATAGGTGTCTATTCCCCAAACCTTAACATTAGGATTCTTCATTTTTAGGTAAGAGCCAACCCCTGATATGGTGCCACCTGTACCCACACCAACAACAAAGTGGGTAACCTTACCATTTGTCTGTTCCCAAATTTCTGGACCCGTACTTAAAAAGTGCGCCTTACAGTTTGATGGATTATCATATTGATTTACATACCAAGAATTGGGAATCTCTTGAGATAACCTTTTAGCAGTGGAATAATAACTACGGGGGTCTTCGGGGGCTACATCAGTAGGGCAAACATGAACTTCACTGCCCACAGCTTTTAAAATGTCTATTTTTTCTTTGGATTGTTTATCACTGATAACACAAATCATCTTATAGCCTTTTACCACAGCGGCCAAAGCCAAGCCCATTCCCGTATTTCCCGAAGTACCTTCAATGAT
>CALBVX010000148.1 GCA_937969515.1 uncultured Croceitalea sp.
ACTCAAGGTTGGAGAAAAATTTGAAATAGAGGTTCCTTCAAATTACTTCAAAGACATAAATGATGAGCTATTAACTTTAGAACTTAATCAAGAGGATTTTGATTGGCTAACTTTTGATGCCAAACAAATGAAGCTATCGGGAGTTCCTTCTCAAGAGGGTGATTTTGAATTGACTTTTACCGCTACTGACACCTCTTTAAATAATACAGAGGATAAGGTAGTTATTAGAGTGGTTAAGTAAATACAATGTCAAAAATGGTATAAGGTCATCTGCCCCTGAATTCTTAACTTGGCTTATTAATGATTCAAATAAAACTTTAAATTATAATGGTGAAAATCTTTTCTCTGCTGCTTACCTTTTTTATGGTTAGCAATGTAGTTGCCCAAAATATTTTTCAAAAGAATTACGATAATGAAACAAGATCTTCGCATTCGCAGATGCGCATCGATTTTAAAGATAGCCTCGGTAATGCGGCTTATCTGCCTATTTCTATTATTAAGGGTAAAACAGAAGGGCCTACTTTTACTATTGTTTCTGGGGTGCACGGTTTCGAGTACCCTCCAATTGTTGCGGTACAACGACTACTAAAAGATATTGGTGTAGATAAACTCAAGGGTACTTTGATTATCATCCCAATCGCCAATACTGCCTCATTTTTTAAACGAACACCTTTTATCAATCCTCTTGATAAAAAGAATTTGAATAACGCCTTTCCCGGAAATGTGGCAGGTAGTGTTACGGAGCAAATAGCCTGGTTTATTACGGACAATATCATTCCAGTTTCCGATGTTTTTCTTGATGTTCACGGGGGAGATGCCTGCGAAGATTTGATACCCTTCGTGTGCTACTACAACAACACCAAAAGCACCAAGCAAACTGCATTGGCAAAGAAACTGTCTGAGAATAGCGGATTTGAATATGTTGTGTCCTATCCTTATACCATTTCAGATACAGACCCGGCAAAATATGCTTTTAAACAAGCGGTACAAGATGGAAAAACTGCCTTAAGTATTGAATGTGGTAAAATGGGTAACGTGCAAGAAGAGAATGTAGGTTTAATAGAAAAAGGAATCTACAATATGTTGGCTGCCATGGCCATGTACGATAAGGGTACCGGCCCAAACAAAAATATTAGCTATCTTAATAGTCAAACCTATATAAACGCCAAGGTGAACGGTATTTTTTATAGTACCTATAAAGCGGGCGATAGCGTTAAAAAAAATGACTTGGTGGGGTATACTTCCGATGAATTCGGAAAAGTAATAGAAGAATATAGATCACCAAAAGATGGTATTATTCTGTATAAACTGGCCACGCCACCCATAAATGAAGGCGATACTGTAATGTGCATTAGTTCTTCCGAATAAGGGCTAGCCTATTTTCGGTATCCAGCGAACTTGAAAATAATTTAAAAGACTATTATGAAAACAAAATTTCACCTATTAATCTTTGCCATTGTCATTTTAACTGGCTGTCAAAGTAAAATAGCAGATAAGTCAGAAATTAATTCAGGTATGGTGAAAGTGACCATAATGTATCCTAACAGCGAAGGAAAAACATTTGATATGGACTATTATGCGACTAAGCACATGCCCATGGTCGCTGAATTGTTAGGAGAGTCTTTAAAGTCTTTGTCCATAGATAAAGGTATATCAGGAAGAACACCAGATGACGACATACCATATGTAGCTATTGGATACTTGTATTTTAATAAGCTTTCAGACTATCAAGAATCTTTCGGACCTAACGCAAAAAAAATTGTTAGTGATATTCCCAATTACACTAATATTCAACCAATTATTCAAATTAGTGAGGTTTTTAAGGCTCCGAAGAAAAGTTTATCAGATAACTAGACAGGTTATGGAAGCTAATATTAAACTAATGGGGTTTATACAACCTTATGATAAAAGAATTCAAGAGTTAACAATTCAATTGCGAGATTATGTGGTCAATTTGGTTCCCGAGGCCAATGAACTTATTTGGGATAATTACAATGCGGTGGCGATGGCATATTCTAAATCTGAAAAACTAAAAGACGCTTTTTGTCATATTTCGGTATATGCTAAACATGTGAACTTTGGATTCAATAGAGGTACAGAATTGAAGCACAATAGCGTGAAACTGGAAGGGAAAGGAAAATTGATTAGACATATTTCCTTAACAGCGTTTGAATCTTTTCCTAAAGAGGCAATGGAGAAAATGATTTGGGATGCTGTTGAAATTTCCGAAAAGTATAATGCAGACTTACGTGAAAAGCAAACAACTGGTAAGAGTTTGGTCATGTCGGTTTCTGAAAAGAAAATAAGACCAATGAACTAACTAATTTAGTTTTTGAGAAGGATGTTAATAAGCAAGATATACTACTCTAGTTCTCTTTTGTAATTTTCAATCAACTACTTTCCTTATTTTTGCGCAAAACCGATTAGATGTCCTCAGACGCCAGTAAAAGATATGCCCAGCGAGGTGTTTCCGCTTCAAAAGAAGATGTTCATAATGCCATAAAGAATATAGATAAAGGGCTTTTTCCCAAAGCGTTTTGTAAGATTGTTCCTGACCATTTAACGGGCAGTGAAGACCACTGTTTGGTGATGCATGCCGATGGAGCGGGTACCAAGTCTTCGCTGGCTTATATGTATTGGAAGGAAACTGGTGATGTTTCTGTTTGGAAAGGTATTGCGCAAGATGCGCTCATTATGAACATAGATGATTTAATTTGTGTTGGCGCGACCGATAACATCATGCTTTCTTCCACCATCGGCCGTAATAAAAATTTGATTCCAGGAGAAGTGATTTCAGCAATTATCAATGGTACTGAAGAATTGATTGCCGACTTAAAAGCTTACGGAATGACCATTCATTCCACAGGGGGTGAAACTGCCGATGTAGGCGATTTGGTGAGAACCATCATCGTTGATTCTACGGTTACTGCAAGAATGGAGCGCGATCAGGTTATAGACAATGCCAATATAAAAGCGGGAGATATTATTGTCGGGCTTGCTTCTTTCGGCCAAGCTACCTATGAAAAAGAATACAATGGCGGTATGGGGAGCAATGGTCTGACCTCTGCGCGCCATGATGTATTCTCAAAGTATTTAGCAGAGAAATATCCAGAAAGCTTTGATGCCTCAGTACCTGAAAATTTAGTGTATTCGGGTAAAACAAAACTAACTGATTCGGTAGAAAATGCCCCGCTGGATGCGGGTAAATTGGTATTATCGCCAACACGAACATATGCGCCCATTGTAAAGCGCATTCTTGAAAAATATAGCGCTCAAGAAATTCATGGTATGGTGCATTGCAGTGGAGGTGCTCAAACCAAAATCCTCCACTTTGTAGATACGCTACACATCATAAAAGATAATCTTTTTGATGTGCCACCTTTGTTTAAATTAATTCAAGGGCAGTCAGGCACAGATTGGAAAGAAATGTATCAAGTATTTAACTGTGGGCATCGCCTTGAGTTGTACGTTGATGCGGAGATTGCCGAAGACTTAATTTCAATCTCCGAAGCTTTTAATGTTGATGCTAAAATTATAGGTCGTGTGGAAGAAAGTACGGCCAAAAGGCTTACTATTAAAAGTGAATACGGAACATTTAAGTACTAGTCATACGATTCGTTAAAATCTCACGTTCTTTTAATAAACATATCACGCTATGGAAAGAAAAGAATTTTTGAGAAGCCTTGGAGCAGGCGCCGCTTTTGCCCTTACATTTCCTTGTTTAAACGGATGCTCTTCCGACTCGGAAGATTTGGAAACATTTCCAGAACCTACAGGGGTCGATTTTACGGTTGATTTAACAGATGCGAATTCGGCACCACTTGCCAATAATGGAGGTTTTATTTTGGCAAAATCGAACCCGGCCGATAGATTGACCGATATTGTTGTCGCACGGAATTTAGAAGGCAATTTTGTGGCCGCTAGCCAAATATGTAGCCATCAACAAACAGATGCTGTCCGTTTTATCAGCGAGGATGGCGGTATTTTCAGATGTTCTACTCATGGCTCTAGATTTAGTCAAACGGGTACTCCTTTAAATTCTGTTACAAATAATCCGCTTAAAGTATTTCAAACAGAATTAAATGGCGACATACTTCGCGTTTTTGAAAGCTAAATGTTTTAAGACTCATGAAGTATCTGCTAGCTAGTGTTGTACTTTTTTTTTCAGTAGGAGTGTCGGCTCAAGACTGGAAACAGGATTATAGTGAAGCCTTGGAAAAGGCAACTAAAGAGAATAAACCCTTAATTCTTGTATTTTCGGGTTCAGATTGGTGCCCTCCATGTAAACGATTGGATAAGAATATTTGGACATCGGAAAAGTTTATTCAATTCTCTTCAGAAAGGTATGTGTTGTATAAAGCAGATTTTCCTAGAAAAAAAATAAATAAACTCCCCCAAGAGCAGTTAGATCAAAATAAAAGATTGGCCGAAAGATTTAACCCAAAAGGCCATTATCCCTTGGTTTTGGTGCTGGATAAGTCAGAGCAGGTTCTTGGTTCTACCGGATACCAAAAAATAAGCCCAGAAGCTTATATCGCTGTTCTGAACTCTTTTCTAAAATGAAACAAATCGCTGTAATTCTCTGCTTTTTCTGTTCCCTTTCCTATGGTCAGGAACGAGAAAAACTTGTTACGGTGAAAAAGGTTTTGAAACTCATGGGAACCCGTTTTGAGGTAACGGTTGTTGCCCAAAACGAAGAGATTGGCTATATAAATATTCAAGAGGCGGTATCGGAAATTACCAGAATCGAAAAGATGATTTCATCATGGGATGCCGATAGCGAAACTTCCTTGATTAATAAAAATGCAGGAATCAAACCGGTTAAAGTGAGCATGGAACTCTTTAGGCTAATTGAGCGCGCCAAGAAAATTTCTGAGATTACTGATGGCGCTTTTGATATCTCGTATGCCTCCATGGATAAAATTTGGCGTTTTGATGGTAAAATGGATAAGTTGCCTACTGAAACGGCCATAACTTCTTCCATAGCGAAAATAGGGCATAAGAAAATACTACTTGACAAAGAAGGACAGACCGTTTTTTTAGAAGAAGAAGGAATGCGTATTGGTTTTGGAGCAATAGGTAAGGGCTTCGCCGCCGATAGAACCAAAGAACTTTTAATCTCAAAAGGGGTAAAGGCCGGACTTATCAACGCATCAGGTGATTTAACTACTTGGGGCACAAAGGCTACTGGAGAAAAGTGGATGATCGGTATTGCAAATCCGCTTAGTAAGAATAAGGTGTTTTCATGGCTTCCGGTTGTAGAGTCTTCTGTAGCAACTTCAGGCAATTACGAAAAGTATATAATGTTCAAAGGCGAAAAATATTCCCATATTATAGATCCAAGAACCGGGTACCCGACCAAGGGTATAAATAGCGTTTCGATTTTCGCAAAAGATGCGGAGCTCTGCGATGCTTTGGCAACAGCGGTTTTTATTTTGGGTAGAGATAGTGGCATACATTTAATCAATCAAATACCCGGAGTTGAGGTTGTTGTGGTAGATGGCGAGAATAAAATCCATAAAAGCTCAGGTATTTTGTTCGATAATAATCAGTAGTTTTAGCTATGCGTAAAATATTTGTTGCAATACTATTGCTGATTTGTTCTACTTCTTGTGTGGCTGTTAAAGAGTATGATAAAATTTATTTAAACGATAGCGACATGCAATTGAGCGCAAAATCGGTAGAGCGGTTCGAAACCAATTTTCAGCTTTATAGAGAAGCTTCTTCTGGAGCTAATGGCGGAAAAACTGGCGGAGGCTGCGGATGCAACTGAACCCCAAAATTTGAAAAACAAATTTTGGCGGTTGAAGTTGCCCTGAGCTTGACGAAGGGTTTTTGTAATGCAACGATAGGTTTATGACTCATTTTTAGCACTGCTAAAAACGTCTAGTCGTACGTATCCTGAGCTTGACGAAGGGTCTTTGTAATTTTTTAATCCTTTATAAAGAAAAAATGCTAACGACAATTAACCCTAAACTTCCAATGCGGAATAAAACCGTAACTGAAGATTATTATATTAATAAACTTGGTTTTGTGAAATTTGGAGTTGCAGACTACCCTGACTACTTGATGTTGCAAAAAGATAGTATTCAAATCCATTTTTTTCAGTTTAAAGGATTAAGACCAAAAAAGAATTATGGGCAGGTTTATATTCGTACAAGTGAGATTGACAAATTATATAGGGAATTTATTGCTAGTGGTATAGCTATTCATCCAAACGGAGCTTTAGAAACCAAACCTTGGGGGCAAAAAGAATTTTCGTTACTTGACCCAGATAGTAACTTACTAACTTTTGGTCAGGAGCTATGAAGAAAATTGTAGAAATACTTATTCTATTTTCTGCAATTGGCATATTTGCCCAGCAAAATGATACGTCCTACAAAAAAAGGGTTCTTGAGACCGGTGAGTTAGATGTATTATTTAGTTATTACAATCAAGATGGTCAAAATGCTGCAGTTACTGGCGGCGAGGGTACCGAAGAATTGACCGATGCCACTTCTACATTAGTATTAAGAATGCCCTTAAACGAAGATGATGTGCTAACTGTAGATGTCGGTATATCTGCTTATACTTCGGCATCATCAAGTAATGTAAATCCTTTAGATGGCACTAACCCAAATGTAACTCCGTTTGATGCTTCATCGGGAGAGTCGAGAAAAGACGTGTTGGCTTATTTCAATCCTACTTACCAACATAGTTCTGATGACCGAAATTCAATTTGGAGGGCTAATGCCTATGTTTCTAATGAGTATGATTATTTTTCGATAGGTTTTGGAGGTTCTTATGCCAAACTTTTTAATGAAAGAAATACCGAAATTTCTATAAGCGGAAGAGTGTTTTTAGATAACTGGAATTCGCAATACCCAATAGAATTAAGACAAGGATTTTTTGATGATAGGGTTACAGGAGTTGGTGCCTATGCCCCAAACTTCTCAGAATTTACTAATGAGAAAAGAAACACTTATTCGGTTTCCTTTTCTTTTTCGCAAATTCTTACTAAAAAATTACAGGGCTCCCTATTTATTGATTTGGTCTCTCAACAGGGTTTATTAAGCACTCCTTTTCAGCGTGTTTATTTTGGCGACATCAATGATTTCTTTATTGATGATTTTCAATTGGCAGATGATATTGAAAGACTGCCAGAATCAAGATTTAAAATTCCTGTTGGCGGACGTTTGAACTATTATTTAAACGATGCTGTCGTATTGCGCTCTTATTACCGTTTTTACTATGACGACTGGGGGATAATTGCTCACACGGTCAATATAGAAGCACCAATAAAGTTGAATGATAAATTTACCCTTTACCCCAGTTACCGTTATTACACCCAAAGTGCAGCTGACTATTTTTATGCAAAAGAGGATGCCTTGTCAACCTTTGATTTTTACACATCTGACTATGATTTATCGGAATATCAAGCTAATCAATTTGGATTTGGGCTGCAGTATAAAGACATTTTCAATAGCGCAAAATTTTTCTTTTTTGGCCTTAAAACAATTGACCTTCGCTATAGTTATTATGATAGAAGTGATGGGTTAAATGCTTCAATATTTACCTTAGGAACTACTTTTATTTTAGATTAAGTTTTAGATAACCTTCATTGCGTAGATCTTTTTCGTCCTTTATTAATTTAGAACTTCTGTTTTTTATTAAATAGATGCTATCACTCAATTGCAAAATATCATCATAAAAGTGGTCTGTAATGATAATTGCTTTATGTTTTTTTTGTCGAGTTAGAATTTTTTTGAATTCAGCCACGTAAAGCGGAGCGATAAACGAAAATGGCTCATCTAATAGAATAATTTCTTGTTTGGCAAAAATTATCAAATAGGTCTCTATAATGCGAATTTCACCACTGGACAGTTGATTCATCTTAACATTTTCATACCTGCTAAAAGAATCAAAATGAGCTATAAAATCCTCCCATTTCAGTTCGTGAAGTTTGAATGCCGATTTTAGTTTAATATTTTTTGGCAGTAAACTATACTGGGGCAGATAGGCCATTTTTCCTGTGGCATAGCCTTTTACGGTAATAGTTTTTGAATTTATTCGTATTGTACTGTATTTTGGTGTTAAGCTTCCAAAGATAATCTCTAATAAGCAAGATTTTCCACATCCGTTACGACCTAAGATGCCGGTTGTTTTACCTTTTTCGGCTTTAAGATAAATGCTGCTGAGTATTTTTTTGTTGCCAAAGCTTAATTCAATATTATCTGCTTCTAAAACCAAATTTTCACCATTATTAAGATTGAGATAAACAGGATGAGATCAAATACAAAACTAATAACGAATAACATGTTTTTTGATAGCCCTAAATTATTGTAGAAAGTAAAACGCTTATTTAGATTATTTTCTAATTGAAAGATGTATGTTACCGCCCAGAATATAATTTTAAATAGTATAATCGAGATTATAGGGATTTTCAACATTGAAAATAGAACGCTTAAAACGGTCGAAACCATCAAAAGATATTTTGAAAAAAAGAAAACTAAATAATAAGTTTTACGCAGGAATAGGATGCCCATAGGTTTTACTAAATGTACAAATTAATTGTAAATTCGCATTTTAAGGAGGATTGAACTATGCTAGATAAATTGAATATTGTAAAGCAGCGTTTTGATGAGGTTTCGGACTTGATTATTCAGCCCGATATTATTTCAGACCAAAAGCAATACGTAAAGCTGAACAAAGAATATAAAGATTTAAAAGCCCTTGTAGACAAGCGTGAGTTGTACATTGAACTTACTAATAATTTAAGTGAGGCAGAAGAGATTATCTCTGACGGAAGTGATGCAGAAATGGTTGAAATGGCCAAGATGCAGTATGATGAAGCAAAGGACGCTATTCCTAAACTGGAAGAAGAGATAAAACTAATGCTCATCCCCAAAGACCCTGAAGATGAAAAGAACGTAGTGATGGAAGTGCGTGCCGGCACCGGGGGCGATGAGGCAAGTATTTTTGCGGGAGATTTATATCGTATGTATGCTAAATACTGCGAGTCTAAAGGTTGGAAAACCAACATCATCGATTTAAGTGAAGGTACAAGTGGGGGCTATAAAGAAATACACTTTGAAGTTAATGGTGAAGATGTGTATGGAACTTTAAAATTTGAAGCGGGCGTGCACCGTGTACAACGTGTTCCGCAGACAGAAACTCAGGGTAGGGTACATACAAGTGCCGCGACGGTAATGGTTATTCCAGAAGCGGAGGATTTTGATGTTCAAATCGACGCTAAAGATGTTCGTATCGATTTTTTCTGTTCATCCGGTCCAGGAGGTCAGTCGGTTAACACGACATATTCAGCGGTGCGTTTAACGCACGTTCCAACCGGTTTGGTAGCGCAGTGTCAGGATCAAAAATCACAGCACAAGAATAAAGAAAAAGCCTTTAAGGTGTTACGTTCTAGATTGTACGATTTAGAATTGGCAAAGAAACAGGAAGAAGATGCGGCTAAACGTAATTCTCAGGTGAGCAGTGGCGACCGTTCAGCTAAGATTCGTACTTATAATTACCCACAAGGAAGGGTTACAGACCATAGAATTGGATTGACCTTATATGACTTACAGAATATTATCAATGGAGATATTCAGAAAATCATAGATGAGTTGATGTTGGTAGAGAATACCGAGAAATTGAAAGAAGCTTCAGAGATATTTTAAGAACTGTTAAAGCTGTCCGTTCGAGCGCAGTCGAGAACTTTGGACATGAATATTTAATGACCTCTCGACTGCGCTCGAGGTGACAAAGCATGAAGATAGAGACACTGATTGACCAAATCAACAAGAAAAAATCGTTCCTCTGTGTTGGCTTGGATACAGATTTAGAAAAGATTCCGAATCACCTTTTAAAGGAAGAAGACCCAATTTTCAGCTTTAATAAGGCAATTATTGATGCGACCCAAGAATTTTGTGTGGCCTACAAGCCTAATATTGCATTTTATGAGGCTTATGGCCTAAATGGTTGGAAATCGCTTGAGAAGACCATTAATTACCTGAATTTAAATTATCCCGAGCAATTCACTATCGCAGATGCAAAAAGAGGGGATATCGGAAATACCTCTACACGTTATGCAAAAGCATTTTTTGAAGAACTAGCTTTTGATTCCATAACCATTGCGCCTTATATGGGTAGGGATTCGGTAGAGCCCTTTCTGGAATTTACAGATAAACATACCATTTTATTGGCATTGACTTCAAATCAAGGTGCTTTTGATTTTCAGACTAAAAAAGTCAACGAGACAGAACTTTATAAAGAGGTGTTGAGCGTCTCTAAGAGCTATAAAAATTCAGAAAACCTTATGTATGTAGTTGGTGCTACAAAAGCTGAATATCTCAGAGATATTCGCGAAATAATTCCTGATAGCTTTTTATTGGTGCCAGGTGTTGGTGCTCAAGGCGGAAACTTGCAAGAAGTATGCAATTACGGCCTAAATTCTAATGTAGGTTTATTGGTAAATTCTTCTCGAGGAATTATTTATGCTTCTACGGAAGAAGACTTCGCTCATAAGGCAGCTTTGAAAGCAAAAGAAATGCAAATTCAAATGGCCGAAGAGTTAAAAAAACTATACTAGATTCTCAAGTATCTTTTTGATGTTTTGGGCTTTGCGCTCAAAAAACTCACCAAGCTTAGTGTCCATATAATTGGCATCCATAGCTTTGCTTAAAAAGTTCTCATATCGGTATTGTAATATCGCTACGGAATGGCTTCCGCTTGTTATTGGAGTCACAGCTCCAACTCTACAATATTGATTTTCCATAATTCAAAAGATTTGTTCTAACAAAGATACGTTTGAAACTAGGTTTTGGACTACTGTGGTTTGGTCTACACACCTAAAAATCAGGCAGTTTGTCTAATTTTTAACTAATAATTAGTAACAAGGGGACGATTTCTGGGTTTCGTTGGCTAAAAATTAACGTACTTTTATAAAAATTTAAGCTTGCTTCACTATACCAAGTATTTACATAAAACTTCAGATGAATGGGTAACCTTTGTGCATGGTGCAGGAGGAAGCTCTACTATTTGGTATAAACAACTTCGCGATTTTAAAAAACACTTCAATATTCTTTTACTCGATTTAAGGGGTCATGGCAATTCAAAGCCTAACTTAAAAGATGCTTTTAGTGATAAATATACCTTTGATTCGATTACAGACGATATTGTTGAGGTAATCGACCATGAAAGTATTAAGAAGTCTCATTTTATTGGAATATCGTTAGGAACTATTTTAATACGCAATCTTGCTGAAAAATATCCTGATAGGGTAGCGAGTATGGTAATGGGCGGGGCAATTATGAAATTGAACCTTCGATCACAGGTTTTAATGCGATTGGGCGTTATTTTCAAATCAATTGTACCGTATATCTGGTTGTACAAATTTTTTGCCTTTGTAATCATGCCGAATAAAAATCATAGAGAGTCGCGTTCGTTGTTCGTAAGAGAAGCAAAAAAATTATATCAAAAAGAATTCATAAGATGGTTTAAACTTACTTCGGAGATTAATCCGTTGCTTCGTTTTTTTAGAACCGTAGATATTGAAATCCCAACATTGTATATCATGGGAGGAGAAGACTATCTTTTTCTGCCAACCATTGAAAAGGTGGTGAAGTCGCACCGCATGTCTCAACTTGCGGTAATTGATAATTGTGGTCATGTTGTAAATGTTGAACAACCGATTGTTTTTAATAATAAGGTAATACACTATTTATCTAATTTGAAATGATTTCCGTAAAGGGTATACTGACCAATTTAATATTGTTACTTGTTTTCACAGTATCGTCACAAGAAGTAGCCTGTAGTTGTTGCTCTGAAAATCACAAGGACTTTGATTTTTGGTTAGGTAGTTGGAGCGTCACGAATGCTGATGGCTCTAACGCGGGTACCAATACGATTACAAAAGACCAAGACAACTGTATTTTAAGAGAAAATTGGGTTAGTGCTACCGCAGGTTATACAGGTGCTAGCGTTAACTTCTACAATTTGAAAACAGCGCAATGGGAACAACTCTGGATCGATAATTCTGGCAACCATTTAAAGTTAAAGGGAAATAGAGTTGGGAATCGAATGATTATGTCTTCAGATGAATTTAAAAATGAAGATGGTAAGCTGTACGTAAATCGAATTACTTGGACTTTAAATGACGATGGTACTGTGAGACAATTATGGGAAGTTTTGCACAATGAAAAGGCGGTGAATATACTTTTTGATGGACTTTATACTCCGATAAAGTAAACTATATAAAGACGACTCTGAAGATTTTGATAGCTAATTCAAATAAATCACCCTAAAAATGAGACATAATTTTTTTTAGAAGTATGTATCAGAGCCGCCTTATATAGTTAAGCTGAATGTAAATTAAAACCATAAATAGTAGGTTTTAGGTAATCCTTATAAACCATTACCCGCTCCCGATAGATAATTACTATGTTTGTTTTTTACTGAAAATAATAGTTCAGAATTTTGATCAAATCCTCTTCTGAGGATATTTTTAGGTTTTGCATTCTGATGTACTTGCTCATTTCTTTAGCTCTGTTTCCAAAAAAGTTTGGAAAAACTTTCTTTTTTCTTGGTAACTCTAACAAATGACCTGGATTTTTCTCGAGATTCATTACATAATAGATAGCATCTAGTGGTATAAATTCGGGGTCTGTTGCCGGTTCATAACTGCTCTTGGCAGGCTTAGCAGGTTGAAATTTTATGCGATGTTTTTTGTATAGCTTGTAGTTTTTAGAAGTATGTATACTTTCAAAAAAAGTATTCTCTATTTCTCCATCGGTATTAATAAACTGTTGTGTTTCATAAGTGCCCGTACCATCTAATAATTCGATTTTGTATTGATATTTTTTAGATAGACTTAATATGTTGTTGTCTTCCTTTTTGAGTTGAATAATATTATCCACTGGGTCAAATCGCACTAAGTGTGATCCGGAAAGACCCTCAATCTTTGCCAGTTTAAAATCGGCATAGATATACTTAGATCCTTGGGCATTGGCGTACTTTTTATTATTGACATCTATAAAAAAGGCAAGATCTTGTAATGTGCTGTTACTATTTGGTGGTTGCAGTTGTGAATAACCCGATAGTGTATACAAGATTGCTAAACCGAAGATTATTCTTTTTGATCTGTACATAGCTTTTAATTTATGAAAAAACCACCACCCAATTAAATTGAATGATGGTTTCTCAATTGATTGATGAAATTATTTAAAAATTACCCGGATTTTGAGTAATATTTGGATTGTTTGTGGTTTCATCTTCCACTATAGGGAATATAACCTTATTGGCTCCAGGTGCCGAAGCGGCACCCCCATCGGGTCTAAGGTTTAAGTTATTCCTAAGCAAGTCCATTCTTCTATGACCTTCAAAACAAAGCTCTTTTCTTCTTTCCAGCGCAATAGCATCCAAATCAACAGAAGCAAGATTTCCTAAACCTGCACGAGTTCGAAGTAGATTAATGTCGTTTAAAGGACTGTCTCCTACAGATGAACCATTTCTTAGGTTCGCTTCAGCACGAATTAAGTACATTTCAGTAATGCGAAGCGCCATACCATCTGAAGCATTGTTCACAATGTCAGGATATTTGGTCGTGAAAAAGGTATCGTTACCGCCCGCATCGGATGCAGCCTGAGAGAGTTCACTAAATCTTCTATCACCAGCTTCCGCAGCAAATGCATCTATCAACTCTTGGCTGAAAGGTGCGTCACCTCTTCCCCCTGGTGCTGGATTATAAAAATTCACGTATACTTCATCAGATCCAGCGTTCTCCTGTGGACCATCTGTAGGGGTATTAACCACTACGAATATGTGCTCTGAGGAGTTAGGGTTGTCATCATAGAAATCATAATCGCTAGCTAAGGTATATTCGCCTGAAGTAATTACTTGATTTGCCAAGTCTGCCGCTTCGGCCCATTGCTCTCGGTACAGCGCTAATCTAGCTAATAAAGCTCTAGCGGCCCCAGCTTCCGCTCTTACCCCATTATCTTCTGGTAAGGCTGCTGCCGCATCCAATAGGTCTTGCTCAATAAAAGCATGAACTTCGTTTACTGTAGACCTTTCTAATTGAAATTCAGATATGTCGCCGCCTTCAAAAGGTTGTGTCACGAGTGGAATACCAAGATTAGTTCCATTTGAAAATTGGAATGGCTGTGCAAATAAATTAACCAGCTGAAAATTGGTGATAGCTCGTAAGAACTTTGCTTCTGCTACAAAAACTGTTTTATCAGCTTCTGTAAGACCAGTGACATCATCTACACTTACTTCAGGCAGATTTACAATGATATTGTTTGCAGCACCAATTAACTCGTAACCATCGAACCATATATTATCAATGGATGCATTTGTGGCCAACGTTTCAAATTGATCTATTTCTTGGAGGGATGGAAAACTCCCAACAAAGTTTACATTATCAGACATGAAATCTGACATTAACTGCGGATTTCCGTTTAAATCCCCACTTTGGTTCTTACTATAAATACCGACTACGGCGCCATTAATTGTGGCAAAACTACCAAATACGGTATTTGAAGCAACATTATCTTCAGGTACAACATCTAACTGATCTTCACATGAAAAAGCAAAGATTATTGCTAGAAATGCTACTGTTATTTTTAAGGTTTTCATTTCTATTTTTTTTAGTTAAAATTGTATTCTCGCTCCGAATGAGTAAGATTTTGCTTGTGGCGCCGTAAAGAATGATTCTCCTTGAAATAAAGGATCAATATCATCTGTCACCTCTGGATCAATACCATCCATTTCATCAGCTTTGATGGTGAATAGGTTGGTAGCGGTTGCATATAACCTTATGGACTGAAAGAGACCTCCTAGTTTATCCAAGGCTTGTTGAGGAAGACTATACCCAAGAGTAACATTCTTTAACCTCAAGTAAGAAGCGTCAAGTTGTTGTTGACTGGATCTTTGGTTGAACAGGTTAAAAGTAGAACTGGTCGGGCTCGGTAAAAATGCATTATCACCGGGTTGTCTCCAATAATTCAAGTTTTGTCTTCTAATATTTACAATACCGCCAATGGCATCATTTCCATCAGCAAAACGTAAACCATCGATTACAACTTCGTTACCATATGAGTAATTCATTAAGAATGACAAATCGAAATTCTTATAGTTGATGATATTTGTAATACCTCCTGAAAAATCTGGCAACGGACTTCCGGTAACAACACGATCGTTTGAGCTTGGGTTGTTTGTGATATTTCCATCAACATCTAGCCATTCGGCATCACCTGTTTGCGGATTCACCCCTACATAGCGTATTAAAAAGAAGTTGTTCAATGATTCCCCTTCAATAGCTCTTTGAATAGGTCCATCAATAATTCTTCTACCCTGTGTATCAGTAGCTGCATCTTCGTTTAATCGCAGCACCTTGTTTTTAATTGAGGTTAAATTGAAGTTAGTTCTCCACGTGAAGTTTTCTTTTCTAACATTTACGGTGTTCAACTCAAACTCCCAACCTGTATTTTCCATTTCACCAATATTTCTACTGATACTAGTAAAACCTGTTTGTGGTGGTAAGACCTGATTCAATAATAAATCACTAGTGGTTTTTTGGAAATAAGATGCATTAAATGTTACTCTACCATTTAAAAATGTAGATTTAAGACCAATATCCAAGGTTTCACTTTCTTCCCATTTTAAGTCAGGATTTTCAGGTTGATTTGGAATTACACCAGATTCTCCATTGTAATCTGCAATAGGTCCGGCATTAAACAATCCTAATGATGGAAAAGTTCCTAATCTATCATTACCTACGGTACCTATACTTGCTCTAAGTGATAGAAAATCAAAGAAGTTCAAATCTCGAATAAAGTCTTCTTCAGATAATGTCCAACCCGCTGCCGCCGACCAGAAATATCCAAATCGATTATTTGCCCCAAACCTTGAGGAGCCATCTCTACGAATAGATCCTTCCGCAATATATTTTCCTTTGTAGTCGTAAGTGACTCTTGAGAACAAACCGAACAGCCTAGACGGAAATCTATCTCCGTTTAATACCGTAGGTGTAGAGCCAGAACCTAAATTACGAAGGTCGTCTGTAAGAAAACCGGTTGAAGATACATTTGAGCGTGTTCTTAATGTTTCTTCGTAGTTAAGACCTAATAGTACTGTTAGGCTATGATCTTCAGCAAAAGTATCTGTATAATTCAGAGTTTGGTTAGTCAGCCAACGATCCTCATTAACA
>CALBVX010000149.1 GCA_937969515.1 uncultured Croceitalea sp.
GATTTAAATTCTAAAATTGCCGATACGTATGCTATGGCCAATCGCGAGATTGAGGCAGAAGGGTATTTTAATAATTCATTGAAACTCTCAAAACAGGAAACGCCGGCCAGAGCCATTCAAGAGAACGAAAAAGTAGCTGACTTCTACAACAGATCAAATCGATACGGAGATGAGATTCAGCTTCGGAAGAAAAGTCTGAATGAGTTACAGCAGTTGCCTAAAAAGGCCGTAGCAAAAAATAAAGGTCTTGTAGATGCCGATTCTATAACCTCGCAACGTATCAACTATAAAATAGCCAATGCTTATATCGCGCAAGAGAAATTAGATGAGGCCATACCTTATTTAGAGAAAAGTATTGTTGAAGCAGATAGTGAAGATGATTTAATAGTTCAAAAAGATGCAACTAGAAAGTTATCCGAGGTTTTCGAATTTAAAGGCGATTTTGCCAAAGCATATAACACCTACCAAAATTATGTCGCTTTGGTAGATACCCTATATATAAGAAAAGAACAAGAGATAGCGCGCGCCGCAAGGCTCAACCGTGAAATTGCGACAAAACAAAACCGTATTTCAAGCTTAGAACAAGAGCGAGAACTCTCGCAAAGTAAATACAGCCTTGCCTTGACCGAGCAACAATTGTTCGAAGAGAACAACAAAAGACAAAAGTGGATTATCTATTCTCTTTTACTAGGTATGCTGCTCTTTGCTTTAGCGGCATTCTTTTATTACCGAAGTAATAGGCAGCAGAAATTAGCAAACAACTTGCTGGCCTTGAAATCGTTACGATCTCAAATGAATCCGCATTTTATTTTTAATGCCCTAAACTCGGTCAATAATTATATCGCCAAGAGTGATGAGCGAAATGCAAATCGATTTTTAAGTGATTTTTCGGTATTGATGCGTACCGTTTTAGAGAATTCAGAAGAAGATTTTATTCCCCTTGCAAAAGAGTTAGAGTTGTTAGAGCTCTATGTAAAGCTAGAGCATTCACGTTTTCCTGATAAATTCGATTATGAGGTCAATATTGAAAAAGATATTGATATAAATTCTTTTGATATCCCACCAATGCTATTGCAACCTTATATTGAAAATGCTATTTGGCATGGTTTGCGATATAAAGAAGAAAAAGGATTTTTAAAAATCAATGTCGCGCAATTGACCAATGAATTGCTTCAAATAGAAATTTTAGATAATGGTATCGGTAGAAAAAAATCGGCAGCTTTGAAGACCGAAAATCAGAAAAAGCAAAAGTCGAAAGGCATGGGAAATATTAGAAAACGTATTGCCATTTTAAACGATATGTATAAGAATAAGGTAGCGGTATCCATTTCCGATTTACAAGAAGATAAAACAGGTACAAAAGTAATCTTAAAGCTTAAAAAAGACTAATGCAACTTAAAGCGATTATTGTAGAAGACGAGGCGAATAGTAGAGAAATTCTAAGGAATTACCTAAGTAAGTACTGTAAAAATGTACAACTTCAAGGAGAGGCTGCAACCATAAAAGAAGGCCTTGAATTAATAGAACTCCATAAACCTGATTTGGTTTTTCTGGATGTTGAAATGCCTTTTGGTAATGCTTTTGATTTACTAGATCAAGTTCCCGATAGAACTTTTGAGACGGTTTTTGTTACGGCTTATAATCAATATGCGATGGATGCATTGAACAATCATGCGGCATATTACTTGATGAAGCCCATTAATATTGATGAGTTGGTCAAGGCAGTTGATTATGTTGTTGAAATAAAGGAAAGAGAGAATGCACTTGAGGGCAAGGTGCTGCAGACCAAATTGAAAAAAGCAGAAGGTAAGATAACCTTGCCCCAGCAAGATGGTTTTCAGGTTTTAGATGTAAACGATATCTTCTTTTGTAAGGCTGATGATAATTATACGGAGATTTATTTACAGGAAAAACGGATTGTTGTCAGTAAGACTTTAAAATATTTCGAGGAAGCCCTCAAAGAATTCTCGTTTGCACGAATTCATAAATCGTATTTGGTAAACGTAAATGAAGTTCAGAAATATAAAAAAGGCAAGGGCGGGAGCGTTATTTTGTCAAATGGAAAAGAACTATCAGTGTCGGCCTCAAAGAAATCAGAATTACTTTCCTATTTTAAATAAAATATCGAGTTATGCTAATTAAAACTGTAAATAGTAAGTCGCCGGAAATAGGAGAAGATTGTTTTATTGCCGAAAATGCGACCATTATTGGCGAGGTTACAATGGGCAGACAATGCAGTGTTTGGTTTAATGCAGTGTTAAGAGGAGATGTACACTTCATAAAGATTGGAAATAAGGTAAATATTCAAGACGGTGCCGTAATCCATTGCACCTATAAAAAAGCGCCTACGGTTATAGGCAATAATGTCTCTATTGGCCATAATGCTATTGTACATGGCTGTACAATTAAGGATAATGTATTGGTAGGCATGGGCGCTATTATCATGGATGATTGTGTTGTAGAGTCTAATGCTATAATTGCGGCTGGAGCGGTTGTTACAAAAGGCACCCATGTACCCTCAGGGACTATTTTTGCCGGAATGCCCGCTAAAAAAATTAAAGATGTCAGTCCAGAATTAAGTTCCGGTGAAATCGACAGAATAGCGAATGCTTATGTTATGTATTCTGGTTGGTTTAAAGAGGATAATTGAAAGTGAAAATCCTAAGAATATTCACTGAATAGAAATAAGATAAATCCTTATTTTTGCCCAACTTAAGAGAACACTATGAAAGCATATATTTTTCCGGGGCAAGGTGCCCAATTTGTGGGTATGGGTTTAGATTTATATGAAAACCACGCTATCGCTCAAGAACTTTTTGAGCAAGCGAACTATATCTTAGGTTTTTCTATTACAGATATTATGTTTGAGGGAACACCGGAAGATTTAAAACAGACCAAAGTAACACAACCTGCTATTTTCTTACACTCGGTGATACTTAGCAAAGTAATGGGAGCGAATTTTAAGCCAGATATGGTTGCCGGGCACTCTTTGGGTGAATTTTCTGCTTTAGTTGCCAATGGAACTTTGAATTTTGAAGATGGGCTAAAGCTGGTTTCTCAACGAGCCTTGGCAATGCAAAAGGCCTGCGAGGTACAGGAAAGTACCATGGCGGCCGTATTGGGTTTAGAAGATGAAGTAGTAGAAAAGATATGTGCTGAAGTTCAGGGGATTGTAGTACCCGCGAATTATAACTGCCCAGGCCAGTTGGTTATTTCAGGTGAAGTTGAAGCAGTTAATTTGGCATGTGAAAAATTAAAAGAGGCCGGAGCAAGAAGGGCCCTTCTATTGCCTGTTGGCGGTGCTTTTCATTCACCACTTATGGAGCCCGCTAGAGAAGAATTAGCAGCTGCCATAGAAAATACAACTTTTAGTGAGCCAACCTGTTCAATTTATCAAAATGTGACTACAACAGGTGTTACGGTGTCTAAAGAAGTGAAGGAAAATTTGATAGCCCAATTGACCGCTCCTGTAAAATGGACACAAAGTGTTCGTAATATGGTCACAGACGGTGCAAGTAGCTTTGTTGAAGTGGGGCCAGGAAAAGTACTTCAAGGCTTGGTAAGAAAGATTACTAGTGATGTTGAAACCAGTTCCGGAACGATAGAATAATCATGTTATTCGTTAATTTATGCAGTTTGTCTAACAAAGCTGAATTTAATCTTTAAAGCAAAAAAAAGCGGTATTTTTTTAGTAATATTGAGGTTCTCATTACCCAAACAAAATAATAGTATTTTTCTGACAATCAAGAAAGTAGAAATGTCCCACTCAAATAAAAATGCCCCGGTATTATCAATTCTAAAGATACTGGTATTCTTTTTTTTGTTTTCGAGTATTGCGACCCTCTATGCTCAAGACATTTCTGTTGAAGTTTTAGATGCAGATGTGCAAGAAGAGTTGTCAAATCCAGGTAGTTTTAGAATTTTTATAACCTCAGGATTTACTGCTGCGGTTGATATTACCGTCAATTATACCATTACAGGTACAGCTACTTCAACGGAAGATTATGCTGCTCTTTCAGGTTCGGCAATCATACCCACTGGTAGTAATGATGTCATAGTTGATGTAAACGGAATTGTCGATGATCCCTTTATCGAGGGAAATGAAACAATAATTATAACCTTAAATAGTGTTAGCCCTTTTGTTCCAATAAATGGTGCTGCCAATACGGCCACAATAACAATTACCGATAATGATTCCGCGGGAATAGATATCAATACCACAACCGGAACAACGACAGAAGGTGGTGGTACAACAGATTTTATCTTTACCTTAAGAAGTCAGCCTACAGCAGAAGTAACTATTCCCATAGAACAATATGATAATACGGAAACATCCGGCCCGGCAAACCTTGTAATCACACCCGCAGAATGGGATACTGGGGTTACTTTAACTATTACTGGTATTGATGATGCCATAGTAGATGGTAATGTGGTAGATGATATACGAACAGGAAACCCAAGTTCTGCTGATCCAAATTATAACAGTTTAGGAAATAATGATGTGCCAGATTTAGAGGTCACCAATTTAGACGATGACCAGCAAATCAGTATCGGTAATCGTATAGCTTTTGAAGGAGATGTTGGTACGACAACTTTTGTTTTTACCGTTAGTGTTGATGGAGGTGGAAATGCTGATGGAGACATCGATTTCGACTATGATACGGTAGATGTAACCGCAACTGCTGGAGATGATTACGTTGCGGTAAGTGGCGCTAGTGGTACTATTAATGATGGGGAAAATAGTACTACTATTTCCATAACCGTTCTTGATGATACGGTGGTTGAACCCAATGAAGATTTTCGAGTAATTATCAGTAATGCTGTTAATGCTAATATCACCGATGATAATGGTCTAGGGAGAATACTTAACAATGACGGTGATACAATTGGTATTGATAATGTAAGTCAGGCAGAAGGTGATACAGGCACTACCGACTTTATTTTCACAGTAAGCATAGACGGTGGCGGACCTGCCACAGGAAATATAAATTTTGACTTTAATACAGAGGTTGGTCCCACAACTGCTACACCAGGTGTTGATTATACTGAAATTATTAGTGGAACAGGTTCAATAGCTGCTGGTACATCAAGTACACCCATAATAGTATCTGTTACTGGGGA
>CALBVX010000150.1 GCA_937969515.1 uncultured Croceitalea sp.
AATAGTATTAGCTGCTTCACCAAAGTTGATTGTATTTTTAAATAAAATTTGAAAAATGAATTCAAGAGAAGGTCAACTCAAAGCTTTTGATAGGTTGCTTACGATTATGGACGAGCTCAGAGCCCAATGTCCTTGGGATAAGAAGCAGACACTTCAAACGCTAAGACATTTGACCATTGAGGAAACCTATGAACTGGGGGATGCCATTCTTGACAATGATTTGGAAGAGGTAAAAAAAGAGCTGGGCGATCTGTTAGTGCACATTGTTTTTTATGCCAAAATAGGTTCTGAAACAAAAGACTTCGATATTGCCGATGTAGCCAATGAAATATGTGATAAACTCATTAATCGTCATCCGCACATTTATGGAGACGTAAAGGTTGAGAATGAAGAACAGGTAAAGGAAAATTGGGAAAATATAAAACTTAAAGAAGGTAAAAAAAGTGTGCTTGAAGGCGTACCTAATAGTTTGCCAGCCTTGGTCAAGGCAAATAGAATACAAGAGAAAGTTGCTGGGGTCGGTTTTGATTGGGAAAAACCTGAGCAGGTTTTCGAAAAGTTGCAAGAAGAATTAGCAGAGTTTCAAGAGGAAGTAAAGGTTGATGATACGGATAAAATGGAAGCTGAATTTGGCGATGTTCTTTTTTCTATGGTCAATTACGCCCGTTTTTTAAATATAAGTCCTGAAAATGCCCTTGAACGAACCAATAAGAAGTTCATAAAAAGATTTCAATTTTTGGAGACAAAGGCAAAAGAGCAAAACAAAACACTTAAAGAAATGACCTTGGCCGAAATGGATATTTTTTGGGAACAGGCTAAAAAGCTTGCCAAGAGCTTTTCTAAATAGTATTATCAATCAACATAATTATATTCAATACTTAAAAAGTATCTTTAGATACTCTAAACCATTCAGGGTTGTTCCAACAATATACCAAAGAGTTTCGCTATAATCTAAAACTGTCCTATCCTGTTATCTTGGGTATGTTAGGGCATACTTTTGTTGCCTTTGCCGATAATATTATGGTGGGGCAATTAGGCACCGCTGAACTTGCAGCCGTTTCTTTGGGCAATAGTTTTGTTTTTATTGCCATGTCTTTGGGTATTGGCTTTTCCACGGCAATTACACCTTTGGTCGCCGAGGCCGATGGTGCTGGAAATAGGGCAAATGGTAAAAGTGCACTTAAGCATGGATTAGTACTTTGTTCTTTTTTAGGGCTTTCACTTTTTGGTATCATTTTGCTGTGCAAACCGCTGATGTATGTTATGCAACAGCCCAAAGAGGTTGTAGAACTAGCCATACCCTACCTTGAGCTAGTAGCCTTTTCATTGGTGCCATTGATTATTTTTCAGGCGTTCAAACAGTTTTCTGAGGGCCTATCACAAACAAAATACCCGATGTATGCGACAATTTTGGCCAATGTGGTAAACATCGTTTTGAACTATTTGTTAATTTTTGGCTCATTCGGATTTCCAAAATTGGGTATAGTCGGTGCTGCAATCGGTACATTGGTATCTAGGGTAATAATGGTTGCCTTTATATGGTATTTATTAAAGAGTAAGAAGAAGTTCCATGAGTATGTTACCGGTTTTAATTTCAAAAAGATAGAGAAAGGTGTAATGCAGAAAATCATTAATCTCGGTTTTCCTTCAGCACTGCAAATGTTTTTCGAGGTGGCCATTTTCACGGCGGCAATTTGGTTAAGTGGAGTTTTAGGAAAAAACGCGCAGGCCGCCAATCAAATTGCTTTGAATCTAAGCAGCATGACATTTATGGTGGGTATGGGCTTGGGTGTAGCGGCCATGGTGCGAGTTGGTAACCAGAAAGGCTTAAAAGATTTTAAGGCTCTCAGAAGAATTGGAATATCAATTTTCTTGTTGACCTTTTTGCTTGAAATTGTTTTTGCGACCATATTTCTTCTAGGTAGAAATTGGTTGCCTACCATTTATTTAGATGTTGATGATGTTGCGAACCAAATAGATAATACCGAGGTAATATTTTTAGCGGCCAAACTTTTATTGGTAGCAGCGGTTTTTCAAATTTCAGACGGTATTCAAGTCGTTGTCTTGGGCGCTCTACGTGGCTTGCAAGACGTAAAAATCCCCACACTCATTACCTTTATAGCCTATTGGCTGATTGGTTTTCCTGTAAGTTATTACTTAGGATTATTTACGGAATATAAGAGTACAGGTATATGGATTGGACTATTATTGGGACTTACTGCATCTGCCGTAATGTTGTATCTTCGATTTAATTATTTAACAAAACGATTGATTTTAAATTCGTAAAGAATGGATTTGCCAAAGTTTCTCTTAGGGGATAATACAGATTTTCCTAACGGTATTTATATCGTGCATACCGAGTTCCCCAGATTTATCATAAACCTAGAAGATGATGAAGTAGAGTGGTTAGAAGAGTTTTCTAAAGAAGATGAAAAGGAACTTGAAGAAGAAACTGAAAATTTAATTGAAGCCGCTACCGCCTTTTATGATAGGGAAGTGGAGCGTTACGATAGTTAGTAATGTTAGAACAGCTTTTACAACTAGATAAAGACCTTTTTCTGTTTTTAAATGGATTGGGAACAAAAAGTTGGGATGGTTTTTGGCTGTTCATCACTAATAAATGGAATTCCATTCCCTTGTACGTGGTTCTTCTTTGGTTAGCGTTTAAAAACTTAAAACTTAAAAAAACCATTCTTCTCTTGATCACCGTTGCCCTATTAATAACCGTTACGGACCAATTGGCCAACTTTTTTAAGTATGGAGTTCAGCGTTTTAGACCTTGTCATGATATAGAAGTGTCCGCAGTTATGCGTTTAGTGAAAAGCTATTGTGGTGGTAAATTTGGTTATTTTTCGGCCCATGCCGCAAGCTCTTTTGCCTTGGCTACTTTTTTTGGTTTGCTATTTAAGGGCAAAATAAAATTTATTGGGGTCCTTTTGGTGATTTGGGCACTAATGGTCGCTTACAGCAGAATATATATTGGAGTACATTTTCCGTTAGATGTGATTACAGGTATTGGAATAGGTATTCTTTTTGGCTGGTTATTTACCAAGTTATATATCTTTACTACTTTAAAAATTAAGGCTTGATTTCTACAACCAGATATTGGTTTTTAATTGCTTTGGTTATTCTGGTGTATATCATCGGAATGTTTTCTCCGCTATTTGAGTATGATTCTGCACAATTTGCCGTAATGGCAATGCGAATGGTTAAAGAGAATGATTTTGTAAATCTCTTTAAAGGAACCAATGAGTATTTAGACAAACCTCATATGCATTATTGGTTAGCGGCATTGTCCTATAAAATTTTTGGTATTAATCATTGGGCCTATCGTATACCAGGGATATTGGCCACACTTTTGGGGGCTTATAGCTGTTACGGATTAGCAAAGTTGCTCTACAATACCGATATTGGAAAGTTCGCTGCACTAATTTTTATGACCGCTCAAACCATTGTGCTATCGAATATCGATGTAAGAACGGATGCGGTCTTGACCGGTTTTACAATTTTTGCCATCTGGCAGTTGGTTGCATACATTGAAAATAATACAATTAAGAATATTGCACTTGGGGCATTTGGAGCCGGGATTGCTTTTTCTACAAAAGGTCAGATTGCTTTATTGGTAATAGGTATCTGTATTTTGTGCCATCTTGCTTATACCCGAAAATGGAACAAGCTTTTGAATTGGCGTGTATTTATAGCATTGCTTGTTTTTGCAATTACTATCACACCTATGTTGTATGCTTATTACCTTCAATTTGACTTGCATCCAGAAAAGGTTATTAGGGGTAAAAACAATCGAAGTGGAATTTTCTTTATTTTTTGGGAACAGAGTTTTGAGCGATTAAGTGGCGAAGGACACGGAAAAAATAGTAGCGATTATTTTTTCTTTTTTCATACGTTTTTATGGGTTTTCATGCCTTGGACAGTATTAGCGTTAATAGCCTACTGGTGGCGTCTGAAAGTATTTTTAAAGTCTAATTTTAAGTACCATAATAAGTTTGAATTTTTGACAGTTGGTGGTATAACCATAATCTTTTTCATCATCAGTTTTGCACAGTTTAAGCTACCGCATTATATGAATATTATGATGCCACTTTATGCCGTTCTCACTGCGTCTTACTTGCACAGTTTGTATAAGCATACCAAAAGAAATACCATAAAATTTCTGTTGGGCGTACAATATTTTATTTTAAGCTTGGTATTCATTTCTTCAGTCTTAATATGCTTTTACGTCTTTAAGTTTGAAGAATGGTATAGCTATGTAATTTTAATACTGATGCTACTGGCCATAACATATTTCTGTTTAAAACGTGAAGAATATTATATGCGGATTATAACATTATCCGTTTGTAGTTCTTTGTTGCTGAACGGAGTACTGAACACACATTTTTATCCTAATCTACTAAAGTATCAGGCAGGTTCTACCATAGCTCAACGAGTTGAAGAAAATAACATACCAACGGATAAAATCTATAAAATCTCTGAAATGCCTACATGGGCTCTGGATTTTTATAACAAAAAACCCGTTATACCCTCATCCTTAGCCGAAATAGTCAATAAGAAAGATATTTGGGTTTACGTTGATGATATCGGTTTAGAAAGTCTAAGAAAATCAGGTTTTGATTGGGATAGGCGGTTTACCGAAAAGCAATTTAGAATTACCCGTCTACAAGCAAAATTTTTAGACCCTACAACAAGAAAAAAAGTTCTTAATGAAATGCACTTGGTGCATATTTACTAAACTTCGTTAACTTCTAATGTAGGTTTTTTAAAGTGGTAATACATGCCGCCAAGAGAGACTAAAGCCGTAATTAAGAAGAAGACAAAGCTTATGCTTACCGATGAATCTGTTTGTAAATTAAGCCATTCTGCACCGTATAAAAAGGTAAGTTCTCTACTGCCAATACCGCCTATTGTTAACGGAAGTACCGAGACAATAGAGGAAACCAAGAAAATAAATAGATAGGCAATAGTGGCGAGCTTTATCGATAGGGCTTTTAGTATAAACCAAACAGCTATAAGTTGTGATAATTGTACTAGCGAAGAATAGGCAAAAGATTTCCAAAAAACAGGAAGGGTATAGGCGAAAAATCGTTTGACTAAGTACCAATACACACTAACACTCAGAGGAATACAGGATATAAAAAGCCAATTAAAGCGACTTAAAAAATCGTTTTTTATAAAAACGGCAAGCACACAGGCGTATAGAAAAAGAAGAAGCATTCCACTTAATCTGTCCAGCACCAATACTCCGGCACTTTTCTTTACACCCACTTGATAATTCTTTTGTATCAAGTATCCTTTATACGCATCACCTCCTATACCACCTGGTAAAAAAAGGTTGTAAAACATACCTAATAGGTAAAGTTTAAGATTGCTCTTTTGCTTAAGTCTTACACCTACTTCATGAAAATAGAGATTTAGCCGAAAAGAGGCCATAATTTTTGAAAATATAACCAAAACAAAAGCTATGAATAGATAAAACGGATTGGATGTTTTTAAGATAACCAAGACATCCTGTAAATCTATTTTGGTGAATATGAAATAAATTAGTGCAGCACTAATTACTAACTTCAAAAACGTAATTAGATGTTTACGCTGTTTTTTGGTCACCAATTGATATTTTTTTGATACGGTACGGTCTTTTTTGTTGTGATTCATAATAGGTTCTAATGAGCAACTCCATGACTATACCGATAGTAAAAAGTTGAATTCCTCCTAAAATAAACATCATACCAAAAATCAATAAAGGTCTGGTACCGATATCTTGTCCAAATCCGAATTTTACGATCAAGAGATATGCTTCAATAAAGGTGCCCAGTATAATCAACAAAACGCCCAATATACCGAACAAGTGAATGGGGCGTTGAAAATATTTTCTTATAAAGAGCAGCAACATCATATCTGCAACCACTTTAAAAACACGCTCCAGTCCGTACTTCGAGACTCCTGCATGCCTTGCATGATGTTTTACCGGAACTTGTTTTATTTGCGCTCCTTCCAAAAAAGCCAAAAGCGTAATAAAACGATGCATCTCACCATAAAGATTAAGACCTTTTGCGATATCCTTGGTAAATACTTTTAAGGCACATCCATTGTCCTTTATATCTAATTTGGTAACCCTTCGAACCAAAAAATTGGCAATTTTTGAAGGTATCTTTTTTACCAATGAATCTTTACGTTTTTGCCGAATACCCGTAATTAAATCGTAGTCATCACTTTGTGCGAATTCAAGCATTTGGGGAATATCGGAAGGGTCATTTTGCAAGTCGCCGTCCATTGTTATAATGTAATCGCCTTCAGCGTAATCGATACCGGCTGCAAGTGCCAGGCTTTGCCCGTAATTCTTTTTCAGTTCTATTAAATGAACTTTTTTGTCATCCATTCCCTTAACAACGTTCTTGGTATCGTCCGTTGAAAAATCATCGATATAAATAATTTGATAGTTATAGTCACCTAAACTCTCATGGATTTTTTGGGTAAGAAGAACAACATTATCTTCTTCATTATAAAGTGGAACAACAATGGATAATAAAGTATCGGTCGGTAAACTCATTAATAGGGAATAACTGTAGGCAAATTTAGGCTTTTTATTTAAGGTGTATTTTGTAGGGATAAGAGCTTTCTAGCTGCAAAAAAGGGAGAAATTTGGTTTTTTTGAATTGCCAGTAATAGCTTATCCAGTTCATGTTTTACTTCAGGGTTGGTATAGAAGTTTTGATAAATGTTATGATTTACAGTTTCAAGAAACCAATTTTGGTTTTGTTGAATCCGATTTCTATCAAATGACCTACTTTTCTTTGCAATGTTCGTATAATCGGTAATCATATCCCAGATATGGGTAATTCCTTCATTATGTAGGGCAGAACAGGTCAATACTTTGGGATACCAGTTATTTTCTTTGGCTGGATAAAGATGAAGCGCACCTGTAAATTCTACTTTAGCTTTCTCGGCTTCAGTTTTATTGGCCCCGTCAGCTTTATTGATGACGACCCCATCAGCCATTTCCATAATACCTCGTTTTATGCCTTGCAACTCGTCGCCTGCTCCGGCTAACTTTAGCAATAGAAAAAAATCGACCATGCCATGAACTACCGTTTCGCTTTGCCCTACACCAACGGTTTCTACCAATATTACATTATAGCCAGCGGCTTCACATAACATAATACTCTCTCTGGTTTTTCGCGCAACACCGCCCAAAGATTCGCTAGATGGTGAAGGGCGTATAAATGCGTTAGGGTCTTTTGCCAGAAGTTCCATCCTTGTTTTGTCACCAAGAATACTACCTTTCGTTAATGAGCTTGTAGGGTCTACTGCTAGCACCGCTACTTTATTTCCTAAACCGGTTAGCATTTTACCAAGCGCTTCAATAAAAGTACTTTTGCCAACACCAGGCACTCCTGTGATACCTACACGAATACTTTCTTTATTATTCGCCAAACAACCTTCTATAATTTCGTTGGCTTTTTTCGAATGATCTTGATTTGAACTTTCAATTAAGGTAATTGCTCTTGCTAAATGGGCTTTATCTCCAATTCTAATACCCTCTATTAGGGCAGAGGCCGAGGGTTCTTGTCTACGAAGCTGTTTAATTTTATCAATGCGTTTGCCGGCACTGGTTTCTTTTTTCTTAGGAATCATAATATGGCAACTACTTACGAAGGTAGCAAGTTTTAACTATATTACTATTCATTTTTATTGCGGAAATTTTCATGTTGAGATGATTTATTTTCTCTATTAAACAACTGATTAACAGGGTTTTTTTGTAAACCGATTAGTAGTGGACTTATTTTTTTTCATTTAAATTCCTGTTATTTTGCCACATCGTTTTTTTTATCTCGTCTTTTAGATAACAACTAATTACACAAACCAAAACTGACCACATTGCAATTAGAACTTGTAGAACAATGTAAGTTGAATGACCGTATGGCGCAAATGAAGCTTTACAAACAGTATTGTGATGGTATGTTTTGTGTTGCGATGCGATTTTTAAAGAATGCCGATGATGCAGAGGATGTTTTGCAAGAATCCTTTATCAAAGCGTTTCAACGTATTCATCAATTTAAAGGAGAAGTAACCTTTGGAGCATGGTTAAAAAGGATCGTCGTTAACGGAAGTATTGATTTTTTAAAATCTAAGCATCAAAAAACTATCGAATTGGACGAAGGATATATGCATATAGCAAATGATGAGAGTTGGGATGTTGATGAAAACATAGATATAAATGCGGTTAAACGTAAAATTGAAGAATTACCAGAAAAGTATAGATATGTTGTACAACTTTTTTTGGTAGAGGGTTATGATCATAGAGAAATTTCAGAGATTTTAAAGATTTCTGAAACCGCAAGCAGAACCAGACTATTACGAGGTAAAAGTTATTTAAAAGAATCTTTAAGCGAATTGAAATATGGCACAAGATCTTAGAAAACTGTTTAAAGAGCAGCGAGAAAAAGAAACACATCAAATGAACAAAGGTCATGAAGACCGTTTTTTTGCAAAACTGGAAGAAGAATTACCTGAAAAAGTAAGACCAAATTCATATTTCTGGTTAAGAATAGCCGCTTCGTTGGTAATATTTGTTAGTGTGGCAACTTACTTTTTTATGAATTCGAAAAAAGATAATGATTCAACCGAAACCATTGTTAACAATAACAATGAAACGGAAAGTAGTATTTCTCTAGGTGATCTTTCACCAGATTTAGAGAAGATAGAAAACTATTATGTGGCCAATATAAATCTAGAACTGGCAAATCTTGAAGTATCAGAAGAGAATAAGGGGGTTGTAGACGGATATATGGAACAATTGGCGGAGTTAGATGCAGAATACAAAAGATTGAATAAAGAGCTGAATGAAGTAGGCCCTAATGATCAAACGATTGAAGCATTGATTCAAAATTTGCAATTACGCTTACAATTATTAAAGAAGTTAAAAGAGAAGTTAAATCAATTAAAATTATCAAAAAATGAACAGACAGCTATTATTTAGTGCAATTACCTCGGTGTTCATCACCACCGGGGCATTTGCCCAGACCAAATCCAAAACATTTAAAGAGACCTTTAATGTGGGTGACAATGCAATACTTAACATTAACACCAGTAATGCAGATATCGAGTTTGAAACTTGGGATAAAAATGAAGTGGCAATCACTGCGATCATTGAATTGGAAGGAGCTACAGCAGAGGAAGCCGAACGTTATTTTAGTAAAAGCGGAGTTACGATTAAAGGGAATAGTAAAGAAATCGACATTACTACTGGAAGAGAGGGCAAGGGTTTATTCAGTTATAATAATATAAGTAGATGGGACGATACTAATATAGATTTTGATGTTGAACCACTTTTTGAAGATTTACGCCTGCCAGAGCTAGCTGAACTTTCAGAACTCTCTGAACTCTCTGAACTTTCGGAATTATCAGGGTTGTCCGAATTATCCAAGCTATCAGAACTTTCTAAGTTGTCGGAGCTTGCCGTGATACCCGAGATGCCCGTAATACCTGCCTTGCCCAACATGCCAAACTTTACCTTCGATTATGGTGAATACAAGAAAGATGGTGAGAAATACATGAAAAAATGGAAGAAGCAGTTCGATAAAGGTTTTGATGAAGAGTTCAAAAAGAATTTTGAGGAATGGGGTAAAAAGTTCGAAGAACTTAATGAAGAACGTAATGAAAAGTTAGTAGAGCGTTTAGAGCAACAGAAAGAGATGCTTAAAAAACGCAATGAAAAGTATCTACAACAAATAGCTACTAGAGAGTTTCAACGTGAAGCAGTAAGAATCAAACGCGATTCTATGAGAGCAAAAAGAGATTCTTTACGTTTTTTCTTAAGAGATAGTCTTAAAGCCTCTAAACCCAACATCTTTTACTTTTCTTCGGATAAGGACAGCAAACGCTATAAGGTCAAAAAAACAATCAAGGTAAAAATGCCTAAATCTGTAAAATTAAAAATGAATGTTCGCCATGGCGAAGTAAAATTGGCCCAAACTACTAACAATTTAGATGCAAGCTTGCAGTACGCAAGCTTGCTCGCTTCAACGATTGAAGGCAGCGCTACCAATATTAGGGCTTCTTATTCTCCCGTTTCTGTACAAAAATGGAACTATGGACAGTTGAAAACAGATTATTCAGAAAGGGTAAATCTAAAAGAAGTAGGGGAGTTACGTTTAAACGCTATTTCTTCCAATGTGATTATTGATAAATTGAACAATAGTATACTGCTCACCAATAAACTGGGGGCTGTTGAAATTAATTCGGTATCCAATAACTTTAAAGATATTGATGTAACCGTTCAAAATGGGGAGTTCACTTGTAAAGTCCCTAAAACACCGGTATCACTTTATTTAAATGGAACACGTTCTAATTTAGTTTACCCAATATCATGGAAAATGGAACGAACCAAAAACTTTGACAACGAGGTTTGTAAAGGGTATCAAACAAATGGTAACTCAGGCAAGTCTATTCGGGTAAACTCAAAATATAGCGAGGTTGTATTGAAAAACTAACTTTGGAGTCCCGAATAAACCTACCTACGACCTAATGCGCATCTTCTTTCAAATAGTCCTTAAAATTCTCTTTAAATCGGTTATATCTAGGTATTGAAACAGCTTTGATATAAGAATTATTCGGATTTTTTCTTTCGTAATCTTGATGATAATTTTCTGCATCGTAAAAAACATCAAACTTTTCTACTTCGGTAACTATAGGCCTGTCATAAACACCTTCAGAAACCAATAGTGTGATATAATCATCTATTATTTTCTTTTCTTCCTTAGTCTCATAAAAGGCTATGGAGCGGTATTGTGCACCCCTATCCGGACCCTGCCTGTTCAGGGAAGTAGGGTCATGAGAACCAAAAAATACTTTTACCAACTTCTGAAATGAGATTATTTCTGGGTCGTAATATACTTTAACCGCCTCGGCATGTCTTGTTCTGCCATAGGCTACCTGTTCATATGTCGGATTTTTTTCTGGCCCGCCAGAGTATCCAGAAACTACTTCTTTAACTCCTTTTACACTTTCAAAAATGGCCTCTACACACCAAAAACAACCACTTGCAAAATAAGCAGTTTCATATTGTTGCAAGTCTTCTTGAGACAATAGCACTTTTTCAGGAATGGGTTCAACAGCAACTTCTTTTTTGGTTTTTGATTTCGGTTGACAACTGAACGATATTAAAAGAACGGGTATTAAAAATAATTTTTTCATCAACATAAAATTTTAAGATTAGTAGTAAAAGACCAATAAAACTTACCTGTATTGTGATAGAATCTTCTAGTTTTTAAATATGGATGGACTCGCCAATTGCGGGTAGTAAAAGTTCTTTTCCTTTGTTTTTAAAATGGTCTACGGCCTCTTTTTTATTTAAAGCAATAGGAGGGAAGGTATCGTAATGGCAACCAAGCACTTTATTACATTCGACAAAATCGCTAGCTATAGCTGCATCTTCATATCCCATCGTAAAGTTATCTCCTATAGGTAAAATGGCCAGATCAATTTGCTTGAACATTAAGGGTAATAATTTCATGTCCATGGTCAAAGCAGTATCTCCTGCTATATAAATGGTCTTATTCTTTGAAGAGACTACAAAACCACCAGGGTTGCCACCATTGCTGCCGTCTGGAAAAACACTCGAGTGAATCGCGTTTATATATTTTACAATGCCAAAGTCAAAATGCTTTTTTCCGCCATGGTTTAAGGGGTATCCTTGAATTCCTTTTTTATCGAACCACTGAACAATTTCGTAGTTTGAAATAAGTTTGGCCTTAGGGTTGTTCTTTACAATAGCCTCAACATCAAGTATATGATCTCTATGAGCATGGGTAACAAGAATATAGTCAGCCTTTAAATCATTTAAATTTATTGACTCCGCTTTTGGATTTCCACTAATAAAAGGGTCAACGATTAAATTAATATCATCAATTTTAATATGTAATGAGGCGTGGCCTAAAAATGTAATCTCCATTTCTTATTTAGTTTTGTACTAGCTTTCAAGTGCTTTAAATTACTAAGATGTAAACTATATTTGAAATGAACCTTTTAGTTTTAACTTTTTAAATAGAAATTAACGCTTTGATTTTTTCAAATTTAAAGTTTAGTAAAGCCCCCATAGCTATACTGGACAATAAGATACCCCTTGAATTCTATATGAGTATTGATTTGTCCTCTACGAATAAAGAGCTTAAAGGAGTTGATATCACAAACCCCGATAGTTGCCAAAAGTATATTGATGAAGTTTTAG
The DNA here is from genome assembly GCA_937969515.1 of uncultured Croceitalea sp. GTDB lineage: Bacteria > Bacteroidota > Bacteroidia > Flavobacteriales > Flavobacteriaceae > Croceitalea > Croceitalea marina. The sequence continues at coordinate 12,239 of CALBVX010000150.1, forward strand.
CACGAAATGAAGCATTGGTAGCCTATGGTGGCTATTTGGAGAAAAGGAACCTATATGACGCTGCTGACCGATTTTCAAAGGGAAGCACTAGAAATATTCATTTAGGAATCGATTTTTGGTGCGAGGCAGGTACACAAGTGATAACACCAATTACAGGCACGGTCCATAGTTTTAGCAATAATGATGATATCGGTAACTATGGACCGACAATAATTTTAGAGCATAAATTCGAGAATATTCTGTTTTATAGCCTATACGGTCACCTTTCCATTGAGTCTTTATATGAATTATTTATTGGCAAAAAATTTAGAAAGGGAGAAACACTTGCTACTTTAGGCACACCCGATATTAATGTTAACTATGCACCTCATCTTCATTTTCAAATTATAAATGATTTGGGAAGTTATCAAGGGGATTACCCAGGTGTTTGTAGTGAAAGCGATTTGGATTTTTATAAAACCAATTGTCCAGATCCAAATCTTTTACTTCAACTATATTAATATGTCATCGATGAAATGCATACGAAATCGATGTGTAGTTCATCGGATTAAAAACCGTTGCCGATACTTTTTTACACTTTATCCAACTATTGGTTTTTAAGCGAAAAATTAGTGTCCTAGACCGAGTTATATCTGCCTAAGCTTTCATGTGAAATTACATTTACGATGTAAAACAAAACAAACATGAAAGCAAGTTTAACTTTAATCGCAATAATCTTCTTTGGAACTTTTGCAGTAGCACAAACTACTATTAAAGAGATAAAGGTGGAAACTATTACTGAAAATGTGATTTTGATTAAAGAAGTTAAGCAAGAACTTAACTTGAAAGGTAAGGTTGCCCGATTGTATATGTTCAAAAACTCTAGAATTAAAAAAGAGTTAGCGTTCAAAACAAAAAGAAACCGTTCTAAACTTGCATAATCGATTAGGAAAATTGGCTTTGCCTGAACCATCATTCTTAATGCTAGCCTTGGTGGTTCGAAAAGAACCAAAAGCTTGTTTTTAAATGCCGACGTCTTTTTAAATTAAAATTCTAGTAATTCTATTTACCGCGTCTTACCGATTAAATGCATTTCAAATCGATGAGGTGCTTTTTGGGTTAAAAACGTTTGTCGAAGATAAAATACATTTTATCTGTATAAATACCTTTTAGCGAAAATTTTGTGTCGCAGAGCGAGCAAAATCTATGGACTGCCATGGGTCGAGGTACATTTACCATGTAATAAAAACCCAAATCATGAAAGCAGTTTTAACTTTAATCTTTATAATCTTTTTAGGAACAGCAGCAATGGCGCAAACTCCTTCTAAAGAAACTAAGGTTGAAACAAAAACTGCAACCGTCGTATTGAACGTTAAAATTGAAAAATCTGAAACACAGGTTGCACGATTGTATATGTTCAAAAACTTTAGAGTTAAAAAAGAATTGAGCTTTAAGACCAAAAGAGACGGTGCAAAATTAGCCTAATTATGATACTATCCTTATTAATCGTTACTACTGTAATTGCACTTACCTTAACAAGTATTGCTTTTGCAATGGAAAATTCTAAGCGTAAAAAAGTACGAGTTACCTCTAAATAAAAAGATAAGCTCAACTGTTTAGGGACTTATTTTGTTATTCTTTCACAATCTAGATACTGAAGTCTCTAGGTTTAAGTGCATTTTATATCGGTGAATTGTTTCCTATGTTAGGGTTGCTTATCGGTAAATTAGTGCAGTTTGCCGTATGTAATCATTTATAACGAAAAATTAGTGCTTTTCAACGAATGAAACCGTATTCAGATATGTATGCTGCGTTATAGTTATAACAAAGCCCAATATTATGAAAGCTATCTTAACCTTAACATTTGTACTTTTCTTCGGAGCAACTGCAATCGCTCAAAATGTAAATACCGATAAAAAGATAGCTACCATAGAAATGGGTGTTGTATTGACTACTAACGTTAAAGTTGAGAACAAAATAACGGCTACAACAGAAAGAAAAGTTGCTAGAGTCTACAAATTAAAAAATACTAGGGTAAAAAAAGCTTTAGTTTTCGAAACTAAAGCTACTTCTAAAATTGCTTAAGTAGTTATTCTTTGATGCCGGGCTGCTTTAAACTATAATCTATTTTTTCTTTTTCATTTGTCACCATTCTTTTTACATCTTCTAAAAGGGCCTTTGAGTTAAAAATAATACCATCTTTAATAGTGTATTTTACGCCACCTACCCGAACAACTTCATTATCATCGGTTAGTTTAATGGCTCCTGTACCATAAAGTACTTTTAAATTTTTCAACGGGTTTTCTTCTACGATTGCAAAGTCTGCCAATTTCCCAACCGCTACGGTACCTACTTTGTCTGAAATTCCTAAAGCTTCCGCTCCATTAAGTGTTGCAGAACGAATTACCTCTAAAGGATGAAAACCAGCTTCTCTTAGGAGTTCCATTTCTCTAATGTAGGCGAACCCATATAGTTGAAAAATAAACCCGGAATCAGACCCTGTGGTTACCCGACCACCTCTATTCTTATATTCGTTAATAAAAGTCATCCAAAGTTTATAATTCTCCCTCCAAGCTACTTCTTGCTCCGTGCCCCAATCATGCCAGTAGGAGCCATGACTAATTTTACTAGGTTGGTAAAACTCCCAAAGCGAAGGCAAGGTATAATCTTCATGCCATTCGGCTCGTCTTGCCCTTTGCAGGTCTCTACTGGCCTCGTAAATATTAAAGGTTGGGTCCAAAGTGAAATCTAAACTTATTAGTTCGTTCATTACATTGTTCCAATGTTCAGAATAGGGTTTTGCAGCTTGTTTCCATAATTTCCCAGCTTCTTCAAAGCGGTTTTGTTCATTTTGGTAATTATAGTCTAGTGGATAATCTTGAACGGTTCTATCTTCAAAAAGTGCTTCGGGCAGTCCATACCAGTGTTCCATGCTCGTTAAGCCTGCTCTGGCGGAGTTGAGCACATTCCATCGGGCTACATCTAATTGTGCATGATGGCATGCAGAACGCAGCCCCAGTTTTTTATTTTCATCAAGAGCAGCCGACATAATCTCCGGTGATGCTCCAAAGAATTTGATACCATCTGCGCCACGTGCAGCGTTCGCTCTAACCCATTTTCTTGCTTGTTCAGGGGTTGAGATAGGTGCGTCGTTCAACGGATTGAAGTCTTTTGTCTGCTGTCCAAAACCAGTATAGGCAAAGATTCTGGGGGCAATTATTTCGTTCTTTTGGCTCTTTCGTTTTAAATCTAATGTCCAATCTATTCCACGTCCGCTTGGCTCTCTAACTGTAGTAATGCCGTGCGCCATCCAAAGTTTAAACACATAATCTGCTTCAGCCCCTTGCGCAATGCCTCCTATATGACCATGCATATCAATAAAGCCGGGTAGTAAATACATACCTGAACAGTCAAGTTCTTTTCCACCAGGTTTTAATTTAGGTCGTTTAGCGTTATCAATTGCCACTCCGGGGTAGCCGACAACTTGAACTTTTACAATTTTATTATTTTCTACGACGATGTCTATCGGACCTCTTGGGGGTGCCCCATTTCCATTTATTAGGGTTACTCCCCTTATTATTAGTTGGTTAAAGGGCCCTTCGCTCAGTTTCTCTTGAGAGAAGACAGTTTGACTTAGCGCTAAGGCTAAAAAAAATGTGAGTAGTTTTTTCATTTGGTTCAAGGTTATTTTTTATCTAATTCCTAATCCCATATCTTCGATTTTGTACAAATGATTATGGTCATGCATTAACAAATGCCTTAACATAATATATGGGGTGTAGGTTTTGTATTCTGGATGAACGGCCTGCTTAGACCAGTCGTTTGAATTAAACATTTTAGCTAATTCAATAGTTTTTTTCCGTATTTGAAAAAAGTCATCAATAGTCTTTTTTAAGTTTAAGTTCAAAAAAAACAAGTCGTCAAAATTATCTCCGGAGAGCGGTTCAAAAGTTGGCTTTTCTTTATCGCCGAACATTTTCAGTCTTTTTTGAAAGCCATAAATATCACCTACTGCTATGTGGGTTGCATGTTCATGAATAGACCATTTGCCTTTAATAATCTTTGCCTTGTAAAGTTCTGGGTCAATTTCATCAATTAACTCACTTAGCAATCTAGGCGTTTCATTTAAAGCATTTAGTAGTGGCTCAATTTCTCTATTCATTATTCTATTCAAGACCCATTTTGGAATTATTTGGGCATAAAACATTATATATTTTAATCTGGCACATCTATTTTATCTCCTAAGAACAAGGCATTCAAAAATAGTCGGTTGGTACCGTACCAAGACCCTCTGAAGTTGGGATTGTCTGCAAATAGCACAACACGCCCTCGACCAACTTTGCTAACCATTAAAGAGGCAGATTTTTTTAAGTATTCATTACTATTTTTCTTTGTGATGAAACCGTCAATTAGTGCATTTTTTGAATATTGTGCGACTGTTGAATACTCATTTTTGCTTGGAGCTATCCAGACGGAATTGTTCTTATAAACAGGAATTTGAGTATCCCGATACCCAAAAGCCAAAGGATGGGTAAGGTCTAAATCTACCTTAAAAATAACACCTCCAATAGCCTCTTTGCCAATATTTTCAGGGGCATCGACATAAGGCTTCCTTTTAACAGTTTCAGTAGAGTCTTTTTTATCCGCACTGATTAATTCTTCTTTAACCAGTTTTTTATCGATAGCCCATTTCGACGCCGTACCAATGGTAATTAGTGTATTTCCTTTACCGACCCAATCTTTGATTTTTTGCTGTTGGGTTTTGGATAGATTATACCTACCCGAGACCATGACCAAGGTATTGTATTTATCGAAATTGATACGATTAAAGTTTCGCATCGGAATTTTGGTTATCGGCATATGAACGCGAGTATCCAATAAATGCCATACTTCTCCCGCTTCATAAGAACGGACACCATTACCAATTAACATTGCAGCTCTGGGTTTACTAATGGGTGATACATAGCGACTACCTAAATCTATACCCTTTAAGCTGTAGCCGGTTTCAACGGAATAGGCAGGCACCTTAAATTTATTTTGCGCTTGCTTCATTAAAGCGTAAACTTCGTTATCATCTTTTTTCTGTAGACTTACCGGAACGACTAGGGCTCCATAATTAAAAGTGATATTACCACCCCTAGTTTTAGCAGTAAAAGGCTTAAAGGATGAAGAGACTTTAATATTGTTTTGTTGAAGGAAGTTCAATGCTGCTGTAGCATTGTAGTCATCATAATCAATGATATAGGCATATTCTGACTTCTGTAAGGCTTTTGTTTCAACGAAACTGTCCGTGCTAATGACTTTTTTACCAAGATTTAAACTGGTCACTGCTTTATATTTCATATTGTAGAAATTAGCAACGGACCAAGCCGAAGCATCGTAGTAGACGCTGTCCCGATACTTATTATAGGTTTCAAACATGGTCTGGACCATACGATATTGGGGTTGTTTTGTCGGCACTACAAAACTGTTTCCGGACTCATATACATCAATTTTATGAAGGAGTAGTTTATCAATAAAAGCCTTAACCCTATTTTTGTCGTAATCATCACTAAAGGAATATCCTCTTACTTTTGATTTCCCTGAATTGGTTAATGCGCTTTTAAAGAACTCTTGCTGATATTTTCTCAAGTATGCCTTGTTTTCAACAGCAGCTTTTACTGTAGTTATGCTAGAGATGTATTGATTTCTTATGGTGAAAGGAAAATTAATTTCGCCGAATGCCGTTTTTTGTTTGTGTCCTCGCGAGCTCGCCTGTTCAAAAAGAAGCCCTAAACCTCCTTGCAAATCAGGATAGGAAGAGCCATAACCCGGATAAGTACCATCAAATACTTCTTTTGTAAAGTAAAAAGAGCCGATGCTATCTAAAGCCTTTGAAAAGTAATTGCCAAAGAGATTATTTAAGTCCTCATAGTTTTCCTTGGGCATAATAGGATTTAAAGATCCATTGGTTTTCATAGGTTCAAAGAAGTAGGAGCTTTGACTACCCATTTCATGAAAATCTGTAACTACGTTCGGATACCACTCATGATACCAATTTAATTTCCCTCGACTTTCGGGGTTTATACCTAAAAGCCAATCACGATTTAAATCGAACCAATAATGGTTGGTTCGGCCCATAGGCCAATATTCGTTATGTTCAGCGTCTTGCGGGTCAGCAACCAGTGGACTCCCCTGATAGGTGTTTGCCCACTGCGTATGCCGATCTCTACCATCTGGATTAATGGTAGGATCGATAAAAATGACAGAATGTTTTAAGTATGTATTGATTTCAGGGTTTTGCGATGCAACCATTGTATAGGCCGTTAGCAAAGCAGCTTCTGAACTAGAGGGTTCATTACCATGAACGTTATAGCCTAAATTGATAAAAATAGGAATCTCATCAAAATTCGTAGGTGATTTTGACGGGTCCGTAAATGCTAAATGTTGCTTTTTAAGGGCCTCAAGATTTTTAAGATTTTCAGGTGTAGTGATGGTGAGAATAATCAACTTTCGGCCTTCGTGAGTTTTTCCATACTCATATATACTTGCTCTTTCTGAGACTTCTGCCAATTTGGTCAAATAGCTTACTATTAAATCGTGTCTGGTATGGTGTTCTCCGATACCGTATCCCAAAAATTCTTCCGGCGAAGGTATATCAGGATTAAAAGGGTGAAATTTTTTATAAAAGTAATCTTGAGCAGAAAGCGTACCACTAAAACATAGTGCTACAAGAAGTAGTTTCTTGAACATTTGGTTGGTCCCATTTTTAGTTATCCTTTAAAGATAAAAAAACAAAACTAGTTAATCGACCGAATTAAACTCTTCGATTATTTCCTCAAAAACAATACGGTAGTAGGTTCCTTTTGTTTCCATATCCCTCTCGATAGTGCCCCTAAGCTGGCGAGATAAATTGTGGATCAATTTTAAACCTAAAGATTTAGAATTTTTTGGATTAACACTTTCAGGAAAACCAATGCCGTTATCACCAAGATACAATTCGTATTTTTTCTCTTCTTGGGCGCTTAGCTTGATTAGTATTTCCCCTGAATTCTCTTCCGGGAAGCCATATTTTAAGGCATTGGTGACCGTTTCATTTATAATTAGCCCTAATGGGATAACGGTATCAATACTCAATTTAATATCGGCAACATCTAATTTTAAATCAATTGTATTCGTACCACCCTTAATTGAACGGATTAAGTATTCACACAATTCTTCTATATATGGTTTAAGTTCTATTTTAGATAAGTAGTCATCTCGTTTGTAAAGCATTTCGTGTACCATTGCCATAGATACCACTCTATTTTGACTACTTTTTATGATGCTACTTATTTTATCGTCTTCGATAGATCTTGATTGCAAGCTTAAAAGACTCGATACCGTTTGTAGGTTATTTTTAACACGATGGTGTACTTCTTTTAAAAGGGTTTCCTTTTCTTCAATACGGGCTTGTACTTCACGCCGAGATTTATAAAGTTTATGATGTGCCTTTAATAGATTTCTTCCAAAAACTCCTCCTAAAAGGTACACTGCAAATAGAATACTTAAAAAAGCGAACCAATCTTTTGAGGTCTCTGGTATCGTATCATGACCATGATTAAGGTTGCTTACATCATGTAAAAAAATAAGACCGACTAAAAGAAGATTTATAAAAAGATAAATTTTACCATAAACTTTAGTGGTTACGTAACCTGCAAAAACCACTATGGCCAAAACAAAAATAAAGGGACTTCTTATTCCACCACTGTATAAGGTGATTATAATACCGCAAACCATTGCCAGAATAGAGGTGATATTATAAGTAAGTGTTAGGTTTTTGTGTGATTTGAATAACAGTGTATTAATAAAATTTAAACCCGAAAAAGCAAAAAAGAAGTAGGGTACAACTCCCTCTATATCCAATAAAAAGAAACATATTAACCCGAAGAACAAAGAAAAAAGACAGGCAAAGTAATTTACCTTTAAAACCAATTGGGTTTTATCCTGCAATCTATAGTTATCCTTATTTGGAATGTTCATGCTAAATTGGTTATTTCAATAAGCTTAAAAATAAGCCTAAATCTTAGGTTTGGGGGCCGAATTATAATGTAAATCTAAATATGTTTTGCTACATAATCAAAAACGGCAACCTAAATTTGGTCACCGTCTATTGATATTACAATTTTTTACAAAATTCTAATCTTCTATAATAACCCACTCACCTTTATCAATAAGGGGTTCCGCCTGTTTATACTTAACAACTTTACTCTCTCCAGACATTACATTTTTAATAGTGACCCTTTCGTTTCGCCCAATTTTGGGTCTTTCCCTAACAATAGTTTCGGTTTTTTGAGGTCTTTGACCTTGAGATTGACCTGCAGCTCGGTTTTGTGCCGCTAGCTCATCGCTATTCGGAATTTCCTCTTTCGATATTTGCAATTTCTCTTTTGGTCTTCTAACGTTTCTAGCTTCTTGAATCTGATTTGTATTTTCTGAAGGCAGTTCTCCCTTGAATAAAAAGGAAATCACCTCTTTATTTACCTTGTCGATCATACTCTTAAAAAGTTCAAAAGCCTCAAACTTGTAAATAAGTAGGGGGTCTTTTTGCTCATGTACAGCTAATTGCACAGATTGCTTCAATTCATCCATTTTACGCAAGTGCGTTTTCCAAGAATCATCGATTATTGCAAGAGTAATGTTTTTTTCAAAGTCTGTAACCAACTGTTTTCCTTTACTATCATAAGCCTCTTTTAGGTTGGTGACCACGTTTAAAGATTTTATACCATCTGTAAAGGGTACAACAATACGCTCGAACTTGTTGGTTTGGTCTTCGTAAACTTTTTTGATTACCTGAAAAGCAGTTGTGGCACTTCGCTCCATTTTTTGCTGGTAATGCTCGTATGCAATTTTATAGACCATATTCGTAATTTCTTGAAAACTTAATCTATTAAAGTCTTCTTCTGAAATTGGAGAGGTAATTGAAAAATATTTGATGAGTTCAAATTCAAAATTTTTGAAATCATCGGCCATTTTATTGGTCTCTGCAATCACTTCACAAGTATCGTATATCATGTTGGCGATATCGACCTTTAGGCGCTCACCTTGTAACGCATGTCGCCTTCTTTTGTAGACTACTTCACGTTGGGCGTTCATGACATCATCATATTCCAATAAACGTTTACGAATACCAAAGTTGTTTTCTTCTACTTTTTTCTGGGCACGTTCTATAGACTTGGTCATCATAGAATGTTGGATTACCTCACCTTCTTCAAGCCCCATTCTATCCATCATCTTCGCTACTCTATCAGAACCGAACAAACGCATTAGGTTATCTTCTAAAGAAACATAAAATTGAGAGCTTCCAGGGTCTCCTTGTCGTCCAGAACGACCACGTAATTGTCTATCTACACGTCTAGAATCATGTCTTTCAGTACCAACGATGGCTAAACCACCGGCAGCTTTTACTTCTGGAGAGAGTTTAATGTCGGTACCACGACCCGCCATGTTTGTTGCGATAGTTACAATACCACCTTGACCTGCTTCAGCAACAACATCAGCTTCCTTTTTGTGCAGTTTTGCGTTGAGCACGTTATGCGGAATCTTACGAACGCTCAATAATTTCGAAAGTAATTCTGAAATTTCTACTGATGTTGTACCGATCAATACTGGTCTACCCGCTCTTGAAAGCTCTGTAACCTCTTCAATTATGGCGTTGTATTTTTCGCGTTTCGTCTTGTAGATTAAATCATTTCTATCATCACGGGCGATTGGGCGGTTAGTTGGTATTTCTACAACGTCCAACTTATAAATTTCCCAGAATTCGCCGGCTTCGGTTACGGCAGTACCTGTCATGCCTGACAGTTTATTGTACATTCTAAAATAATTCTGAAGGGTTACCGTGGCAAAAGTTTGGGTTAAGGCTTCAATCTTTACATTTTCTTTAGCTTCAATAGCTTGATGTAACCCGTCTGAATACCGACGACCATCCATAATACGTCCGGTTTGCTCATCAACAATCATTACCTTATTGTCCATCACAACATATTCCACATCTTTTTCAAAGAGTGTATACGCTTTTAGCAATTGACTCATGGTATGTATGCGTTCACCTTTTACAGCGAACTCTTTAAAAAGCTCTTCTTTAAGCTCGGCTTCTTTTTCTATATCAAGGTCTTGATTTTCAATCTTTGCGATTTCGCCACCGATATCTGGCATTACAAAGAATTCTTTATCCATATCACCAGAGATATAGTCAATACCTTTGTCAGTAAGTTCTATTTGATTGTTTTTTTCTTCAATGGTGAATAACAAATCTTCATCAACCTTAGGCATTTCACGGTTGTTATCTTGCATGTAGAAGTTTTCGGTCTTCTGTAACAACTGTTTTACCCCCTCTTCACTTAAAAATTTGATGAGCGCCTTATTTTTTGGTAATCCGCGATGAACACGTAGCAATAAAAATCCGCCTTCTTTGGTGTCGCCAGCGGCTATAAGTTTTTTAGCCTCTGCCAATACGCCCGTAAGATGTTGACGTTGTTTTTGAACAATATCCGCAACCTTAGGTTTTAACTCGTTGAATTCGTGTCTATCGCCTTCTGGTACCGGACCAGAAATAATCAAAGGAGTACGTGCATCATCTACCAAAACCGAATCGACCTCATCTACAATCGCATAATGATGTGGTCTTTGTACCAAGTCACTTGGTGTGTGTGCCATATTATCCCTTAGGTAGTCAAAGCCAAATTCGTTATTGGTACCGTAAGTAATATCTGCGTTGTAGGCAGCCCTTCTACCTTCTGAGTTAGGTTGATGTTTATCTATACAATCTATGGTAAGCCCATGAAATTGAAAGATAGGGGCCATCCAGGCACTATCTCGTTTTGCTAAATAATCATTCACCGTAACCAAATGGGCACCTTTACCTGAAAGTGCGTTCAAATACAGTGGTAAGGTCGCTACTAAAGTTTTACCTTCACCGGTCTGCATTTCTGCAATTTTGCCTTGATGCAAGGCAATGCCTCCAATAAGCTGCACATCGTAATGAACCATATCCCAGGTTACTTCTTTTCCGGCAGCATCCCATGAGTTTTTCCAAACGGCCTTATCATCTTCTAAACTTACGTAATCGGCAGAACCGGACAAAGATCTATCAAATTCATTAGCGGTTACGGTAAGGGTTTCGTTGTTGGCAAAACGTTTAGCAGTCTCTTTAACTACGGCAAAAGCTTCTGGTAGAATTTCATTTAAGGTTTCTTCAGAAATTTTGTAGGCTTCTTCATTAAGCTTGTCAATTTCAGTATAGATTTCCTCGTTTCTATCGATATCTGTAGACGCTTCTACTTCTTTTTTAAGTTCAGCTATCTTATCATGGATGTCTTTGCAGTTTTCTTGAATTTTGGCTTTAAAAGAAATTGTCTTTTGACGCAGCTCGTCGTGACTTATAGCTTCTAATTCTTGCTCAAAAGACTTGATCTTTTTGACCAAAGGCTGCATCGACTTTACATCTTTCTCTGATTTATCTCCTACAAAAACCTTTAATACAGAATTTAAAATACTCATTAGGTGATTTTTTGTTTAATTCAGCAAAAGCTATTCCATAGTTCGGAATGGCTAAAACTTACTCGTAAGGCTGCCAAAATTACATAAAAAAAGCCTCAAAAAGAGGCTTTTTATTAGGGTTTTGTTTATTGAAAATTAATACTCATCCTCATTCCAGAGGTAATCTTCCTCAGTGGGATAGTCAGGCCAAATTTCCTCGATGGACTCGTAAATTTCACCACCTTCTTCTTCCATTGATTGCAGGTTCTCTACAACTTCTAACGGAGCTCCAGTTCGGATGGCATAATCTATTAATTCGTCTTTGGTGGCTGGCCAAGGCGCATCACTTAAATATGAAGCTAATTCTAATGTCCAGTACATAGTAACGGTTTGATTTTAAATTTTTTGCAAAAATAATTTTTAAACCCAAATAGCCAAGCAATTTTCTATTTATTTAAAAAAAAATATTTTAAGCAATGTTATTGTGTAACGCTGAAAATTGAAATTTATTAGTCCAACTTTTCAGGAATCCACTTGACTTCTTGAGCTTGTAAGTCTTTTGACAATTTTCGTGCCAATACGAAAAGGTAATCTGAAAGCCGGTTCACATAGGAAAGTACAGTATCAGGTACGGGCTCATTTTCATGTAAATAAGATATCATGCGTTCAGCTCTTCTGCAAACCGTTCGGGCTACATGACAGTATGACACGGTAGTGTGGCCTCCAGGTAAAATAAAATGCGTCATTTCAGGAAGTTCTGCATTCATCTTATCAATTTGCTCTTCTAATAGGGCAATATCCTCTACATGAATTCTAGGTATTTTTAGTCGATTATCTTTTGAGGGTTCAGTTGCTAGAATAGCCCCTAGGGTAAAAAGCTTATTTTGGATCAATGCTAAAACTTCTTTTAAGCTTTTATCCATTTCTTGGTCTCTTAACAAACCCAAATAGGAGTTTAATTCGTCCAACGTTCCATAGCTTTCAATTCGAATATGGTGTTTTGGTACGCGTTTACCGGTAAAAAGTGCCGTAGTGGCATTATCGCCTGTTTTGGTATAGATTTTCATTGATTATGTCTTTTTTTACCCTCCATAAAGGAACGCGATTTGCGCTTTTTATTGTTTCGTTTGTTTTTGAACAGAATGGCAAAATAGATCAATATCAAAACGCCTAAAATATAGAAAACGGTATTGTTCATTTCAAGAAAACTTTATCCCTACAAATTACTTTTTTAAATTCGAATGAAGAAATGTTCTTTCTGTTGCTCCCTTCGAATGAAAATAACTCCGCAATAGTACATGTTTATGCTTACGGTTACTTTTTCAGATTGCACAAAATTCAACCAATTTGTTCTAGACTCTTTGTCCTTATTGATGTTGTTGAAAATAATTAAACTTTCATTATGCAAATTAGTGTTTGAAAATAGTTGTTTTGGATTCAAATTTTTAATTGATTCAAAAAACAGCATATCGGTTTCGTTTGGTTCGAATATGCTATTTGGAAAACTCAATTTTAATTTTTGTTTATAAACAGAATTGCCTTTTATTTTTATGTTGTTAAAACCAAAATAGAGAACGCTCTTAATCAAAACATCTAAAGTTTTATCCTTTGATTTTCTTGGTTTCTTGTACAAACATTTTGTCAGGTAATTAAATACAAAAGGCGAATGTACACCATGATGGTTGGTAGAGTTTAATAGAAACTTTAAATATGTGAAAAATGGAAAATACATTAGCCTTCTAAAAGTGCGCCCAGTTCAAACCATCTTTCGGTCTTTTCTTCGATATTGGTGTCTAATTCACCTAACTCCATAGAAAGAGCATTTATTTCATCCCCTGACAAACCACTTTCTGTAAATTTAAGCTGAAGCTTTTGTTTTTTCTCTTCTAATCGCTGTATTTCTTTTTCAAGTTTGTTGTACTCTTTCTGTTCATTGTACGAAAGTTTATTGCTTGAATCTTTCTCTTTCCTATTTGCTTTTTCAGATTTTTCAGTTCTATTTTTTGTTTCTCTTTCTTCGATAAGTTTACTGCTTTCGTAAGAACGATAATCTGAATAATTTCCAGGAAAATTTTCCACCAAACCGTTTCCTTTGAAAACAAAAAGATGGTCTACAATTTTGTCCATAAAGTACCGGTCATGGGAAACCACTATTAAACAACCCGGAAAGTCCAATAGAAAACTTTCTAAAACATTAAGTGTAACAATATCAAGGTCATTGGTAGGTTCATCTAATATCAAAAAATTAGGATTTTGAATCAAAACGGTACATAAATAAAGACGCTTGCGTTCTCCACCACTTAATTTCTCTACAAAATCATATTGTTTTTTTCTATCAAATAAAAAACGCTCTAAAAGTTGTTGTGCCGAAATTTGGCGTCCTTTTTTTAAGGGAATAAAATCTCCGAATTCCCTAATTACTTCGATTACTTTTTGTCCCTCTTTTGGATTTATACCTCGTTGGGTGTAGTACCCAAATCTGATGGTATCTCCAATAACAATTTTACCAGAGTCTATAGATTCACTTCCTGTGAGAATGTTTAGAAAGGTTGATTTTCCAGTTCCGTTTTTACCAATAATACCAATACGTTCTCCTTTGGTAAAACTATAGTCAAACTTATCTAAAATTGTCTTTTCACCGTATGATTTATTGATGTTGTGGAGTTCCACTATTTTACTGCCAAGGCGCTCCATATTCAATTCTAATTGAACTTCATGTTCTGTTCTACGTTGATTGGCCCTAGCTTTTATTTCATGAAAATCATCTATTCTAGACTTTGATTTTGTGGTTCTAGCTTTTGGCTGTCTGCGCATCCAATCTAACTCTTTTTTGAAAAGGATTTTACTTTTGTGTTGTTCAACGGCTTCACGTTCAAGTCGAGCATCTCTTTTTTCTAAATAATACGAGTAGTTACCTTTATAGCCATAAAGTTGATTGTCGTCTAACTCTATTATTTCATTGCACACTCTTTCTAGAAAATAACGGTCATGCGTTACCATAAACAAGGTTATGTTCTCTTTTTTAAAGAACTCTTCTAGCCACTCTATCATTTCTAGATCAAGATGGTTGGTAGGCTCATCTAAAATTAAAAGGTCAGGCTTGTTTATCAATGCATTTGCAAGTGCTAAACGCTTTTTTTGCCCACCGGAGAGTACGCCTACCTTTAAATGCAGTTCAGTAAGATTTAACTTGAAAAGTATTTGTTTGTACTGCGTTTCAAAATCCCAGGCGTTCAAACGTTCCATTGCCTCAAAGGCACTTTGATAAGCGTCTTGGTCATCTGGATTTTGAACCGCTTCTTCATAGTCGGCAATAACCTTCAATACTTCGTTGCTGGAATCAAATATGGTTTCTTCTATCGTTAATTTGGGGTTTAAATCAGGTTCTTGTTCCAAAAAAGAGATTTTGATTCCTTTTCTAACCGTAATTTGTCCTGTTTCAGCTGAATCTTTTCCTGAAATAATATTTAGAATAGAGGTCTTGCCACTTCCGTTTTTGGCGATTAGCGCTATTTTTTGATCTTTATTGACTCCAAATGAAATATTGGAGAACAATACCAATTCACCGTACGATTTTGAAATATTCTCTACAGTAAGTAGATTCATAAATATTTAATTAAGACTTAAATTTTCTTCAGTAAGAATAAATACCTTGTGACCAAAGCAAGCATTAAAGGGATGTTGAGTGGTGATAGAATTTGAACTTTTAAAATCCATATTAGAATTACAATTGCAATGCATGTCAATGCAAACCACAAATAGCGCCGAAGCCAGGTAGGTCGCTCTTTTTTTGAAATAAGGCTAAAAGCTACAAAAAGGTTTGCGGGCATTAACCATAAAAAGTTGAAATTTTTAATGGTAACAATGTGGTCGGTAGCTAGCCATAGCACTAAAATTAGTAGCCCGGCAATTCCTGAAATAAGAAATAATAAAAAATCGAGCCATTTATTGTTGCCGTGATGTCTGTGGTCTAAAATGGTAATGGCAATTACAAAAGACAAGAACATCATAAACCAGAATAACGGAGAAGTAAGAAGCGAATCTTGGTCATTACCCGAGTCTTCAGGATAGTTTAAAATAGTACGTTCGCGCTTTAAAATTGGTTTGCCACTCTTTTCGGTATTTTTTAATTGTTCCATGGCGTAATAAGGCATAAACATATGTTCCCTGAGGGTTGCCGTTCTGTCTGTAATGCCTCCAAATGCCAAATCAATACCAAACGCCCCCCAAGAGTTTAGGGGTAAATACTGTTGTACCAATTGTCTAAAAGTATATCTTTCTTTTAGGTGTTTGTTGTTGAATTCAATTTGATCTTTAAATTGATTTTCTAAAATATCGCCTGTAATCGTCGAGCAATTGTTAAAAAGAGGGTCGTAGGCATAGTCCCTATTTTCAGGTAGATAATTCGTTTCTAAAAATTTAAAAAGCTCTCTCGTCTCTTCTGGGGTCAAGTCCAAAATTTGCTCTTTTACCCATCGTTTTTCCAATTCATAATCATAAAGAAAGTTTTCAAATCTTCTTCGGGATAGTGAATAGGTCAATTTCCCCTTTGCAAAATTCAGATAGAAATTAGGTTTATTAAAATCAAAAGTACCATAGTTGTATACTACATCAATACCCAGTTGGGTATCTTGTACTCTAAAGGCGGTATGACCGAATGAGGAAAACAACTGATTACCAGTACCGCAGGTAAGCACACTTATTTGGGCTTTACTCGATAGTTCTGGTGTCTGAGAAGATAGTCCTAGACTAAATAGAAAAAAAGATAATACTAATAACTTTAGTTTCATTGTTTGTAATACGTGCACAAATATCAAAATAAAAACTAGCAATTGAATGGCTACCAAATATAAAAATGGATTTTTAGCTTATTTTTACGAAAACCAAGTGTTTTTATGAAGCGACATATACCCAATTTTATCACCTTATTAAATGTTTTTAGTGGATGTGTTGCCACAGTCTTCGCTGTTTTAAATCAGCTGGAATTTGCCGCTATTTTTGTATTCTTAGGTATTTTCTTTGATTTTTTTGACGGTTTAGCCGCTCGCTTATTGGATGTTCGAAGTGAACTAGGGGTGCAGTTAGATTCATTAGCCGATATGATTACCAGTGGTTTAGTGCCAGGTATCGTAATGTTTCAATTAATAAATGATGCAGTGGATTTAAATATTATGTCTTCTTGGGAAGGAACGCTATATGCTTTCTCAAGTGGATCATTTGATACCAACCCAAATGAAATTCATTTTCTTGGCTTTTTTGGTTTTATAATAACATTGGCATCGGCCTATAGACTGGCCAAATTTAATATTGATGAGAACCAAGTTTCTTCATTTATTGGTTTGCCTACACCAGCGAATGCCCTATTAATTTTATCGTTACCACTCATTTTACTTTATCAAAATAATGAGGTTTTAAATGAAATAATTTTAAATCAATGGTTTTTAATCGGAGTGACCTTGCTGAGTGCGTTTTTATTAAATTCAAAAATTAAATTGTTTTCTTTTAAACTGAATAATGCCGGTTTTAAAGAGAATGGAATAAAATACCTTTTTTTAATAGGCAGTTTGGTTTTGCTGCTCACCATGAAGTTTCTTGCGATACCTTTGATTATAGCCTTTTATATTTTGTCTTCTATTCTAGTTAAAAAAGATTAATTTCTGTAGTAATTTTTTAATTGAATGGTTAAATTACCTTATGAGACCATTAATATATACTGTAATAATTATCTCTTCTATTTTTAGTAATGTATTTGCCCAGGCAGCCAATACCTCAATTAATGAACTTGCCTTGAACTACGGCCATTATTTTGAGTTGCCTAGAGAATCGGTTTTTCTTCATTTAAATAAAAGTACCTATATAGTTGGTGAGAATATTTGGTTTAAAGGATTTATTTATAATAGACGTGAAGGGCGCCCATTTAGAGAGACTTCAAACTTATATGTAGGTTTATATGACGGTGAAGGAAAACAATTAAAAAAGAACCTGTATTATTCAAATGACGGATATTCTCAGGGTAATATTGAGCTAGATTCAACTTTATCATCTGGTGAATACTATATCAAAGCCTCTACAAATTGGATGCGCAATTTTAAAGAAGATGATTCGTTTCAACAAAAGATTACAATATATAACGGAAATGTTTCCTTCAAGAGGGCTCAATTAGTAAAAAACTATGATATGCAATTTCTTCCTGAGGGAGGAAATATGATAGAAGGAATTTTAAATGTAATTGGAGTAAAAATTATTGACGATAAGGGGAGAGGGGTCAAAATTAATGAAGCTTTAGTAAAGGATAACCGTGGAAGTCAGGTAGCTCTTTTCAATACTTCAAAATTTGGATTAGGTAAATTTTTATTTACACCGGATAATTCAAAAATCTACAGTGTGAAAGTTTTGTTTAATAATGGTAGCGAAAGAACGTTTTTATTACCAAAAGCAAAAAAAGAGGGTGTAAACATTAGAATAGAAGACAACGACGAAAATCGACTATTAGTTAGTTTAAGCACCAATGCAAAAACAAGGAAAAAAAATAATGACAAATCCTTTTACCTACTTATTCATAGAGATGGTCTTATCAGAAAGGTTAAAGTGGACTTTCCTAAGAATCAAAATTACGTTTCTCTACTGTTAGATAAGATTGAGCTGCATGATTATATCAATATAATAACCTTGGTAGACTACAATAACAAGCCAGTAGCCGAACGTTTATTTTTTAATTGGAAAAATTTCAAGGAATTTAATTTCCAACTTAGTAATCAAAAGCAAGACCATGATTCTATTGCTTTAAAAATGAAGCTAGTAGATACTAATGAGTTTTTAAAAGAAATAAGTATTTCAATTTTACCTAAAAATACGTTGTCCTATGATCATAGCGATAATATTTTAAGTGCTTTTTATCTAAAACCATATGTAAAAGGCTTTATAGAAACTCCATCATATTATTTTAAAAGTGTTACAAAAAAGAAGAAAAAAGAGCTTGATTTACTTTTAATTACTCAAGGTTGGAGTAGGTACGTATGGCAAGAAATCAACTCAAAACCTCCGCAGAAAAAATTTGATTTTGAGCAGGGAATGTTTTTAGAAGCCATTGTGAATTCTAAAATAAAAGAGGGAAATAAGATATTTCTACATAAGTCAAAGAATCATGAATCTCAGGAGATAAGTTTTTTTGATGGCGAATTTAAATTAACAAACCTGTATCCTGTTCTCGGAGAGAAATTGTTCATATCTCTTAAGAATAAGAGAGGTAAGCTTTTAAGACCTGACATGTATGTTACTCTAAAGAATAATATGATTCAAGACAAACTTGATTTTAATGACCTATTAAGAGATGGGGTCAAACGAATAGACATGGTTCCTTATGAGAATAAAAATATTAGAAAGAATTTTATTTTAAAAACAAATACTGTGATTCTTGAAGAAGTAGTCGTAAGTGCCGAAAAGAAGAATAGACTTGCTGAAAACAACTCTTTGGTTCCAAAGTATATGAAAGACAAAGTCACCGAAGTTGATGTTGACCTTGCTAGAAATTACCCGAGGATTGCAGATATTTTAAGGTCTCGAGGATATGAGGTGGCAGAAGAACTACAACTCATCCCAAATGTAGATCCCAACTCTCAGCCAGTTCCACCAATTTCAAGGGTAAGGGTAAGATCAAGAAGAAGCGGTGGCATCTTATTAGTTATAGATGGTGTTAGACAAGAGGGTTTAGATGTAATTTATCAATTTCCAACTACTCAGTTGGAGAGTTTCTACTTTGATAGATTGTCTCGATATGAGGGGGCAATGAGCCAAAACAAAGAAACTTTATATCTTTTTACCAG
The DNA here is from genome assembly GCA_937969515.1 of uncultured Croceitalea sp. GTDB lineage: Bacteria > Bacteroidota > Bacteroidia > Flavobacteriales > Flavobacteriaceae > Croceitalea > Croceitalea marina. The sequence continues at coordinate 31,540 of CALBVX010000150.1, forward strand.
AAAAGGTAAGGAACTTGATGTAACCCCACAAAATGGTTTTGATGAAGGTAATTCATTTGTTCATAATGTTTCAAATGGTTTTCGACCAATCAAGCAGTTTTACATTCCAAAATATTCAACCTATTTAGATAAATCATTTGAAGATTTTGGAGTTGTGCATTGGGAACCAAATTTGACTTTGGATGCAAATGGTGAAGCTACATTTAAGATATTAAATACCGGGTTAAAAGAACTTTCCTTTTTTATTGAAGGCATGGGTAGAGACGGCAGTTTGATTTCTACGTCTGTCCATCAAAATTAACCTTTTAAATAACATTTCTTTAATACTAAAGTTATTGGCTAATAGTTATTTTCCGGGAAAATTAAAACACCAATCCCATCTGATTATGCGAGTTACTTTACTATCTTTTTTTCTTTTTTTGATCGGCGTTATTTTTTTGAGTGCCCAAGATTCGGTTGTTGAACCGGGTAAGTTTTCGAGTTCCTATGAATCATATTTTGAGTTGCCTCGAG
>CALBVX010000151.1 GCA_937969515.1 uncultured Croceitalea sp.
ACTACTTCATGGTTCGGCAAATCCTATCGGAGGTAGGTCCGCGATTATAAAATTAAAATGGGGAGAGGAAGCGGACGGACTCATTTATGACAATTCTCCAAAGTTCATCAAGTTCGCCCTTGGTGAAAACGTCAAGCAATCTAACTGGCAAAGTTTTTCACGATTCCCTCAAACCCGTATGGGTGTGGAACAGGTTTTTATGAACTACTTTCAAAGAGCCAAAGAATATGATACTAAGAAAAAGGCAGGTCAACCCTACCGATACGATGAAGAAATGGAAGTACTTGCCGAAATACTGAACGGTGAGCGTTTCATCAGCTGTCACTCTTATGTGCAGAGTGAAATTAATATGATGATGAAAGTTGCCGAAAAGTTTGGGTTTCGATTAAATACCTTCACCCATATCTTGGAAGGTTACAAAGTAGCCGATAAAATGGCGGCCCACGGCGCCGGCGCGGGAACATTTAGTGATTGGTGGGCCTACAAATACGAAGTAAACGATGCCATACCCTACAATGCGGCAATTATGCAAAAACAAGGGGTTACCGTTGCCATAAACAGTGATGACAGGGAAATGATTCGAAGATTGAACCAAGAAGCAGCAAAAACAGTAAAATATGGTGGTATGACGGAACAAGAAGCTTGGAAAATGGTAACCATAAACCCGGCTAAACTTTTACATTTAGATGAAAGGGTCGGTAGCATCAAAGAAGGAAAAGATGCAGATGTTGTGCTTTGGTCAGGTCACCCCATGTCCATTTATAGCAAAGCCGAAAAAACCTTGATTGAAGGTGCTACTTATTTTGATTTGGAACAGGACAGACAGAAACGGTTGGCCATTAAAAAAGAACGGACCGAGTTGATAGATATGATGCTCAAAGAAAAATCTGGAGGTGGCAAAATGCAAGATCCTAAGCAGAGTGTAAAAAAGAATTTCACTTGTGAAACTTTGTAAGCATGAAAAATCTAAAAGAAAACGACGTATTTAAAACGAATACAATGAAAACGAAATTATTTTCAATTATAGCATTTGCTTTTTTTATTGGGCTTCAAGCACAACAAACACCAGCTCCTGCTCAGACTGAAGCCATTACTATAGAAGGCGCGACCGCGCATTTGGGCAATGGGGAACTTATAGAAAATTCGTTGGTAATTTTCGAAAATGGCAAACTTACTTTTGTAGGTAGTGCCATGAACAAAATTGCCAGAAAAGGAAAAGTTGTAGATGCAAAGGGCAAACATATTTATCCCGGTTTTATAGCTCCTGCCAAAACATTGGGGCTTATTGAAATCAATGCGGTACGTGCCAGTAACGACCAAGATGAAATTGGGGATATCATACCTCATGTGCGCAGCATCATTGCCTATAACGCGGAATCTAAAGTGGTGGAAAGTATGCGGCCCAACGGAGTTTTACTGGGTCAAATAGCACCTACTGGAGGACGCATTTCAGGAACCTCATCAATCGTTCAGTTCGATGCATGGAACTGGGAAGACGCAGCCATAAAAACAGATGATGGGGTGCATTTAAACTGGCCCCGAAGCTTTAGGCAAGGAAGATGGTGGATGGGAGAAGACCGGGGATATAGACCTAATAAAGAGTATCAAAAACAGCTAGATGATGTGGTAAGTTTTATGAAAAATGCCATGGCTTATGGTAAGAGTGCTACAAAAGAAGTGAATCCGGCATTTGCGGCAATGCAGGGAATTTTCAATGGAACCCAGAAGTTATATATCTATGCAGATGGCGAAAAAGAAATTATTGATGCCGTTAATACTGCAAAAGCTAACGGGGCTAAAGAAATTGTACTTGTTGGTGGTTACCATGCCTATAAAATTACCGACTTTTTAAAAAAAAATAACATTCCTGTGCTTGTGCAGTTTACCCATAACAATCCGGTATTTGATGACGAGGATTATGATTTACCATTTAAACTGCCTAAACTTTTGGTAGATGGTGGTCTATTGGTGGGCATACAGAACACAAACGCCTCCAATTTTCAGACAAGGAATCTGCCTTTTTACGCCGGGCAAGTAGGTCAGCAAGGGCTAGATAAAGAAAAAGCCTTGCAATTGATTACAGGCAATACAGCAAAAATCTTAGGAATCGCAGATGACTACGGCACCCTAGAAGTTGGGAAAAGTGCTACTTTATTTATTTCAGAGGGTGATGCCTTGGATATGAGAGGGAACCAATTGACCCACGCTTTTATAGATGGCAGAAATATTTCATTAGAAACCCACCAAACCAAGCTTTGGAAAAGGTATATAGGTAAATATGAGGGGGAATAAAACTTTGTTTTGTGTTAGTTATATAAACCTATATGGCTGTATATAAGCATATTTTACATTCATATAAACAAGTTAGGCAATATTAAAACTCAAATGAAAAAGATAAATCTGTTATTAATCTTAAGTTTTGTAATTAATACTTTGACTTTATTTTCTCAAAATGAAACCAAATCTATCGAGGAAATAATAACTGATTATAAAAAGAATTATGCCAATAGCAGTTCTGACTTTAGTACTAAATTAATAGACTTAGATAATGATGGTGATTTAGACTATATTTTTAGTTTTGGTTGTGGTGAAGGAAATTGCTTAAGAGTACATCTTAATGCGAATAATAAATACGATAAAGTAATAGATGAACTTGGCAATGAAAGTTTTTACTTTATGGATTCAAAAGAAAATGAAGCTTCTAAACTAATTTTAAATTCTGTAAATAATCATTGCTGTGGAGAAAGTCCTTTTGCTTCTAATAGAGATTTTTCTTTTGCCAATAATAATTTAATAATAGAGAATAATTATGTCTCTTATAATTACGAAATCTACAACGAAGAAGATAATTACAGGCTTACATTAATACCTGATAAAATATTCGACAAAGGATATAACGTGACGATTACATTAGATAATTATAATGTGAGATTTTCAGCCGATTTAGAAAAACATAATTCAACATTTACTTGTCCTGAAAAAACAAATATAATTGCCAAATTAAAAAAAGGAGCAACTGTAAAAGTAATTGGTGAATTTAAAGGAAATGATGCTGAAGAAAGAACTTGGCTTTATGTAGAAATACCAAATCAATCAATAAATGATAGTGAATGCCCTTCGCCTATTTCATACGGATTTGACAAACAAAAATTAAGAGGTTGGATAAGTAACAAGTATGTAGAAAAATAACATTGCCTAACACGGTGTATAAAACATAGCTAATAAGTGCTTAACCGAAAGGTTTGTGTATATTTAGAAAGTCCGCCAAATTTTTAATTTGGCTTTTAAATAGAGAAAAAATTAAAAACAAAATATAAAAATTCGGCTATGTGTTAACCCGAAAAGTTAGTGTCTTTTTGCACGCTACGTTTCATACACAAGTCCGTTACCATACATAGGAATGAACATTTTCGGATTTAAGAAAAAACAGGAATATTCAGCAAAGGATATTTTAAAACAACTGGACAAGTGTGCGGAAGATTACACTTTTCCAATGCTTGATAATGGATATGTTTATCCTGTTCACTCAAAATTAAGTGCTTATCGTGATGAGAAACACTGGGCTCTAATAATTGAGGTTGTAGGATTTAATTATCGAGGTGGCGGACACAATGGATTTTCGAACTGCTTACATATATTTGGTAATTGTATTAAAACAAAACCAGGAACAGATAATAATAACTTCTTAAATCTAACTACTGATAGCTCT
>CALBVX010000152.1 GCA_937969515.1 uncultured Croceitalea sp.
TTAGATTTCTTTTATAAAGCAAAAAGCCTTGATCTACCATCAAGGCTTTTTTTTATCTTCGATTTATGAATGTGACCGAGCTACATAAACTGTTCTTGCAGTTTCCCGAAATATCTACAGACACAAGAAAAATAACTCCTAACTGCATATTCTTTGCGCTTAAAGGGCCTAATTTTAATGGTAACAAGTTCGCTGAAAAGGCTTTAAAAGAAGGCGCTTCTTATGCCATAGTTGATGAGGTAGTCTATCAGACTTCAGAAAAGACGATTCTCGTTGAAAATGTTTTAGAAACATTACAAGAATTGGCTACTTTTCATCGTAACTATTCGAAAGCCAGAGTAATCTCGCTAACTGGCAGTAATGGAAAAACAACTACGAAAGAGCTCATTAATCTCGTACTTTCAAAAAAATACAAAACCATTGCCACTAAAGGAAATTTAAACAACCATATCGGTGTTCCATTGACACTTCTTTCCATTAAAGAAGATACAGAATTGGCAATAGTTGAAATGGGCGCTAACCATCAAGGAGAAATCGCCTTTTTATCCGGATTGGTCCAGCCAGATTTTGGGTACATTACCAATTTTGGAAAAGCCCATTTAGAAGGTTTTGGGGGAGTTGAAGGGGTAATCAAAGGAAAAAGTGAGTTATTTACCTATCTCATCGAAAATGATAAGCACATTTTTTTAAATGCGGATGATCCCATTCAAAAGGAGAAATTGGCTACCTACATTAAAAAATTTGGTTATAGCCAGACTGACTCGGCATATTATCAAATAGAGTTGCTTAATGCTTCTCCATTTGTTCAAATAAAATTCGAAGACCTACAAGTAAACACCAACCTCATAGGGGCTTACAATTTCCCAAACTGTTGTGCGGCAATTTTAATGGGCAAATACTTCAACGTTCCTCCTAATGAAATCAAGGAAGCTCTTGAATTTTATAACCCTGACAACAACCGTTCGCAATTGATGAAGAAGAACGGACATGAAATAATCTTAGATGCCTACAATGCCAACCCGACCAGTATGATGGCGGCTCTTGAAAATCTAAGTCTAATAGAATCTTCACAGAGAACACTTTTTTTAGGTGACATGTTCGAGCTCGGTGAAACGGCAAATGAAGAACACCAGTCTATAGCCGATTATGCAAAGCAATTGGGGTTTAAAGATGTTTATTTAGTTGGAGAGAACTTCTTTAAAGTCAATACCACTTTTCAAAAATTTAAATCATTCGAGAAGCTTAAGTCATACCTAGTTGATACGAATTTACCAAAAAGCACCGTGCTTATAAAAGGCTCAAGGGGCATGGCCCTAGAACGCATTTTAGAGCTGCTCTAAATGCTAAACTTTACTAAAAAATTACTTTTTTTGAGTTTGATGTGAAATGGTTCCGGTCGTTCTACGACCTAAAAGGGGTAACAACTAGTAATCATGGACAACAGTATTATCATTTTTGACGGTGAATGTAATTTATGCAATGGCGTGGTAGGTTGGTTATTAAAATTCGCCCCTGCCGATAGCTTTAGTTTTGTAGCGTTTCAATCGCCATATGGGCAATCTTTACTACATACTTTTGGTTTTCCGAAAAAAGAGTTGACCACGGTTATCTTAATTTATGAGGCCGGTGCACATACCCATTCTGATGGTTTTTTAAAAATAGTTTCACAAATACCCAAGTGGAAATTGGTTGCGGCATTACTAGCCTTCGTACCAAGAATTATACGAGACACCATTTATAACCTAGCTTCAAAAAATAGGGTTCGTTGGTTCGGGAAATCGAATACGTGTACGGTAGGGTTTTAAAAAGTGGAGTATACTGGATTCGAACCAGTGACCTCTGCCCTGTCAAGGCAGCGCTCTAAACCAACTGAGCTAATACTCCAAAAAGTGCTGCAATATCGTAAAAATGTTACCAATCACCATACTCGGCAGCATTCTTTTGAGTTTCATGCAATGTAATATGAAGCAAATGCCCTTTTAAAAGTTTAGGCTTAAGAATATCATAGATGACTTTTACAAAATTTTCGGTCGAAGGCATAATTCCTTTAAACTCCTCACAGTCTTCGTTCAGGTTTTTATGATCAAAACGCTCTTCTACTTCGTATTTAATCATTTCACCTAAATCGGCCAAATCCATTACAAAACCTGTCTGCTGGTCTACTTCACCTTTAACCCGAACCTCTAAATCAAAATTATGGCCATGATAATTTGGACTATTGCATTTTCCAAAAACCTCTAGATTTTTTTCGTCCGACCAATCAGGGTTATGCAATCTATGCGCAGCATTAAAATGTGCTTTTCTACAAATAGTAACTACCATGGTATTGAATAAGATTGCAAATTTACTTCAAATTTCATTTTCAAAATAAATTAGTATCCTAATATGTTGCGGTAGTACTTATATTTTTCTCAAAAAATCTAAACTCTGTGGAATTTGCTCGACCACTCTGGAAGATTCATCTTCAATAAACATATATTCAACGCCCATCTCTTTACCCTTAAGCATTAAAGCCTTTATATCTATCATACCGGTACCTAACACTACGTTGGTCTCGACATCACCATGCCCGGTATGATTTCCAACAGTGCCTTTCTTCATATCTTTTAAATGCATCAACTTAAATTTTTTAGGATATCTTTCAAAAAGCGCAAATGGGTCTTCACCACCATGTACTACCCAGTACACATCCATCTCAAAGTCAAAGCTTTCCGCATTTTTAGCCATATAATCGAATAAGGTTCCATCTTCATAAGGCTTGAATTCATACCCATGGGGGTGGTATACCAACTGGATCCCTTCCTGCTTTAAGAACTCACCAGAAGCATTAAATACTTCTACGGCCTCCTTGGCATTTTCAATGTTAAAATGGTCATCTTTATGGGCAATCCAAGCGCACATTACATATGTTGCGCCAAAAGCTTTGGCACGTCTCAAAGTTTCTTTCGGGTTGTCTCTCAGCTCTTCAAAACTAGCACCGACGCTTGCTGTTTCAATTCCATTTTTATTCAATAAATCGATAAATTTCGACTCTTCCATACCATAGGTGTTTTCCCCACCTTCAATAACATTTATCCCCCAAGATTTAATTTGTGCTATTGTACCCGGTACATCTTTTGGAAACTGCGCTCTTAGACTATACAGTTGTAGCCCAATATTATCTTCAACGTAATTATCGTTCTTACAGCTACTGACCATAATCGCTAAAACAAGCGTCCTCAATATAATTTGCCTCATTATAGTTTTCTAAGTTAACAGGTTACCCTCATCATCCCACTCGGCAGCAATATTGCGTTTACTTTGATCTACACATTTTGCAATCCATTCAGGGTCGTAAGCCACACCATGTTGATCTAAAACATCTTGTGGAACACCATCCCAAACATTGGGCATATTGCCCTTATAGCCCAGTTCTTCAATACCCAGTTTGGTAGTATAAAAACCAGACATGGTTAAATTTCTGACCATACTAAAAAAGTTCACCTCAAAAGGTCTTTCACTGTCCGGAGTATTGGGGTCATAATATGCAATTTCATCTAAAATCGCTTTTTGTTGTTCAATTGTGGCATCCTTAAAAACAAGCTCATTTTCTGTATTGCATTTATGGTCTAACCACATTAAACCACCCTTTAGATCGGTCTGCATTTTTTCTGATTCGGTATCCCTCGCCATAAAATCAATAAAAGAAACCACATCTGCATCAGATGCGCCTTTGTATTGCTCACTTGACGGGAGAATTAGATCACAAAGCAGAACCATGGTTTCTCTTTGGTGCTCGTTGAAAAAATCTTCCCCTTCTTTGATTTCAGTTAAAATCTTATTCTCGTAATCGGTACGCCATTTGACAGGTTCGTGTGCATTTACATCTGTTACTTCCGGTTTTTCTTCACCAGGTTTACAACCATGTGCGGCCAAACCTGTCGCCACGGAACCTAAGGCTATTGCTTTTAAACTTTTTCTTCTATCCATAATGTATTGTAATAAGCCTGCCTTAGCCGGCCCAAGTTATATTCTTTATTGCCAGTACTGTGTTAAAAAATGATACCGTAGCTAGGCTATGCCATAATTTTTTGCCTACTCCTGACAAAAAATAATTAAAACTTAGCCGACACAACAGACTTAACACAATACTAAATATTTTGTTTTTTTAATTGTTCAATAACATAGTCTGAAGCTCTCCATGAAAGTGCCAAAATTGTCCAGGTACAATTTTTGTCCGCTTGTGAGGTAAATACTCCCGCATCAACAACAAATACATTATCGACATCGTGTAACTGCTGGTATTTATTGGTCACTGATGTTTTAGGATTATCCCCCATTCTAGTTGTCCCAACTTCATGAATGATAGCACCTGGAGTATGAAGACCATAGTCCCTATCCTTACCTGGTTTATCACCCATAAGTTCGCCTCCCATGTTCGTCAATATTTCTTCGAAGGTATCATGGGCATGTTTGGCCTGGTTTCGTTCTAAGTCTGACCACTTATAATGGAAACGCAGCACAGGTATACCCCATTCATCGACAACATTAGGGTCTATCTCACAATAATTATCTTTTCTTGCAATCGACTCACCTCTAGCCGATATACCAACGACGGCACCATAATATTTTTTCAAGTCACTTCTCAGAATATCTCCGTACCCCCCTGCTTTTGTTCCAAAAAACTTATTGAAATCATTTACGTTGAAACCCGTTCCGTAGCTGGGCATACCCATACCGCCCCAAATTTCAAGGTGATATCCGCGCGGAAAGTCAAGTTTGGAATTGTCGCCCCACCAAGGTGAATAAATATGCATTCCACCTACCCCGTCTTCATTGTAAGCTACCTTTCTGTTCATTAAATCCGGAATAAATGCAGCCCTATCGGCACCTGTTGAATCATGTAAATATTTACCAACCACATCACTGCTATTACCTAAACCGTTCGGGTGTTGCTTGCTTTTGGAATTCATTAATATTCTAGCTGAACTACACGCAGAGGCAGCTAAAATGACTGTTTTGCCCTTCAACTTATATTCTTTTCTATCGTCTTTACTAATGTACGATACGCCCGTAGCTCTTCCTTCTTCATCGGTAGTTACTTCCCTTACCACAGAGTTTACAAAAAGATCTACTTGGCCTCTACTTTTCTGTGCCGGAAAAATTAAACAGGTACCTGCAGAAAAATCAGCATAGACCTGACAAGCCCTAGCACATTGACCACAATAAAAACAAACACCACGTTCATTGTTGATGCGCTTGGTCAACATCGACATTCTGGAAGGGTATACGGGTACTCCAGATTTTTTAGCCCCATTGATATAAAAAAGCTCATGTAATCTTGGCTTTGGAGGAGGTAGAAAAAAACCGTCCGGATCATTGGGGAGCCCTTCGTTGGTTCCAAAAACACCTATAAGCTTATCAACCTTATCATAGTACGGTTTTACATCGTCATAACCTATAGGCCAATTATCGCCATAACCATCCCGGTCTTTTCCTTTAAAGTCTTTTGGCCCAAATCGTAATGAAATACGACCCCAATGGTTTGTTCTGCCCCCGAGCATATGTGATCTGAACCAATTAAATTTAGTGCCTTCTACATGGGTATAAGGCTCTCCTTCAATATCCCAACCACCATAAGCAGCATCATAGTCGCCAAATGGCCTATATCGAGTACCTGCACCACGTCTTTCGGACTCATATGGCCAACGCAGTTGTGTTTTTTGCTCTGGGTCGGCAGGGTCAAAAAATGGACCTGCTTCTACAACGGCAATGTTCAGTCCGGCATCTGCCAAAACTTTGGTTGCCATTCCCCCTCCGGCACCCGAACCTACGATTATAGCATCGTAAACTTTAGCGTTTTCTATTATCTGCATTAGCTCGTTTTTATATTATTTGAAATTGTCATTTTTTTATTTTTCGTTCAAAGAGTTGTAGTTTATCATTATTATTGGCAACCACAATAATATCTCTATTTGCTATTTTCATTTGAAGAAGATTTTTGGCATCACCATAGGTGAAAAATCCACTTTTAGTATTGTCTACGATCTTAAAATTGCCCTTACCATCTCCTAAGAGCAAAACGCCAATACCGGCATCGCTTCTTGGTGTTTCTATTTCGGATACGTAAAGGTTACCGACCGAAAGCACATCTAAATATCCATCCCCATTAAAATCATCTGCTATGGCATCATTCAAATTGGTCAATTGTGCTTCGGAAGGAAGCTCTTTCATCTTAAAACTGCCGTTACCTAAATTTTCTACATAATATGATGCAAAAGTATTTGCTTGGTAGTGCAGTGCATTCTTTAAGTCCGCTTCCCCATATATTTCGCTAATTTCCATTGAAGCAAAAAGATCGTATTTTTTAATTTCTTTCTTTAGCCCTGGTATTTGTTCCGAAGAACACGAAAACCCCCTAAGAGGATAATGTTTGTTGTTATTATGGTATCCTAAAACAATGTCTCCAATTCCATTGCCGTCAAAATCCTTGTAATAAATATCAAAAGGTTCTGTTGGAGAAGTTTTGTATTTGTAGTTAAGTCCTAAGTTACCAGCAATAAAATCAATATCACCATCGGCATCAAAGTCACCAGGTATCGAACTGAACCACCATCCGATGGTGTTCTCAAATTCTGGAATATTTTCTTTGATTAAACTCCCTCCATTATTCGAAAAAACAGTGATTGGCATCCATTCACCTACCACAACTAGATCCAAATCATCATCCATATCATAATCTAGCCAAATGGCATCGGTTACCATACCTACATTTTCAAGCTCTGGAGCCAATTCTGTCGTCGCATTCTTTAGACTACCATTGTCATTTAAAAATAATGTACTCGATGCCGGAAGAGGGTATTGATGTGGCACATGCCTACCACCAACGAATACATCTAAATCGCCATCTTTATCATAATCTGCAACTACCACCTTAGAACCGCTGTCTCTACCTGCTTTCAATAAAGCTCCTTTTTTAAAACTGCCGGTACCATCATTTAAGTATAGTCTATCTGCATAATGAAAGTCATTTTTTGCATATTCGTTACCGCCACTAACCACATATAAATCTTCGGAACCATCGCCATTAACATCAAAAAAAACAGCATCTATATCTTCATACGGTGCTTCTTTTTTCCAAAATTTAATATCAGTTTTTACAAACCCTCCATTGGCATTTTGAATCATTATCGCAGGCTCAAAACCTGAAGCACCTCCAATAAAAAGATCCTCTAAACCATCGCCATTTATATCTGCTTTTGCTAGGGCTGGGCCAAATTGAGATAATTTATGAGGTAGTAAAATTTGATGGTCAAAATCATCAAAATCGTTTTCTTGATGATTGTATACTAAACTTGCTGTTTTCGTAATATCCAGAAATAGATTGTCAACCTTTGGCCTTTTTTTCTTTTCAAAAGAGCTTGCATCATCCATTGCCAATTTTATCAATGCATTGGATTTTAAATTGGTTTTTATGGTCTTTTTACCATTAGGCCAAAAGACTTCGAGCGTATCTATTTTTTTTGAATTTCCAAGACCAAAATGAACATAGGGTTCACTTGTTGAATATATGCCTCTTACATTGGTAGTTTCAAAAAACTGCTCTTGGCCATTTGTTACAATACGCACTCGCGAACCAAAGGTGTTTTTATTCTCTTTATCAACTAGTTGTACTCTTAAATAATTTGAATTTGGAATCGATTCTGAGTTATTGCGGTAAACAAAGGCCTGTTCATTAATGTTGTTTACCACTATATCCAGGTCACCATCATTGTCTAAATCTGCGTAAACCGAGCCATTGGAAAACGATTTTTCGGTTAAACCCCAATCATCCATTACTTTTTCGAACTTAAAGTCTCCCTTATTTTTAAATGCGTAATTTTTCAACGGCTGTGATGGCAAAATGTCAAGAGCTTTATCCAAGTCCAGTATATCCCAAATACTAACATCTCCCGCATTCGGGTTTTCGGCAATCCATTTATTGGCCGTATCCAGAACATACTGACCAACTTCTTTATCGGCATCCGTATTTCTGATGTCACGCAATAGCCCGTTCGTTACATATGCATCTTTTAATCCATCATTATCAAAATCTGCCAAAAGATTGCTCCAGCTCCAATCTGTTGCTTCCATTCCTGCAAACTGTGCAACATCACTAAAAGTTCCATTACCATTATTTTTTTGAACGGTATTGTACATATATTGATAATGCCCCCCATCATTGACCACTTTCCAGAAAGCGTCTATATTCATTCCGCTCATGTTAGATTTAAGCCTAAAATTATCTTCGGCTACCATATCTACAACAAAAATATCAAGCTGATTATCGTTATTTATATCGGCAATATCCACTCCCATACTGTAATAGGGCATGTGCTTTAATGATTCATTGGCTTTATTGGTAAAGGTTCCATCCCCATTATTTACAAATAGAAAATCAGGAGCATAAAAATCATTGGCAACGTAGATATCTACAAAACCATCATTATTAATATCGCTTGCTGAAACCCCATTGGGAAATCCGGTAATAGCAACGCCAGCTTCTTTTGAAACGTCCTCGAATTTATCACCTTGATTTCTATATAATTTTAAGTGGAATTCTGGTTTAAGTAGCTCCGATCCTCTATATTCTGAAAAATTACCAGGATTCGGAGGCTGTGTTAAAAGGAACAGGTCTAACAAACCGTCGTTGTTATAATCTAAAAAAGTAGCGTGTCGTGTTCGTTGACTATTGGCAACTCCATAGGCAGCACCCATTTCTGTATAAGTACCATCACCTTTATTTATATAAAGCAAGTTTGTTCTTAATTCGGGTTTTTCATCATACAATTCCCTACTAACATAGATATCTTGAAACCCATCATTATTAACATCTGCAATAGTCACTCCGGTTGACCAGCCACTATCTCTTAAAATACCCGATGCTGCTGTAGCGTCTTCAAATTGAAGGTTCCCTTTATTAAGGAATAACTTGTCAGGCACTAGGTTACCAGCAAAAAACAAATCTTGCAGGCCATCATTATTAAAATCTCCCACACCTACGCCAGCACCGCCATAAAAATTCGCATATTGAAATATACTCAACTCCTTTTCGTCTTTTATATCATTAGAAAAATGAATGCCTGTTTCTGCCGAAGTCAATAAAGAGAAACGCGTATTTGGTATAACTTCTTCTTTATCACATGAAAAAACTATGATAAAAAAAGAACTAAATACTATAAAGATGGTGTACTTTTTAAACACGTTCTAAAGCTATAAAATTTAATTCTTAAAATAGATAAAGGAGAGTCGCCTCTCCCTTATCTGCTTGAATAAAACTAAACTAACTCATTAAATTAATGAGGAAAAAAAACTTAAATTATTCAACATCCCACCAAACTCTTGTGGTTAATTCATCTGGCCCTTGCCTTGAAATAGCCTCATCATAATTGGTTTTATTATTTACTTGTTCGCTTTCTGAATAGGACATTCTTCTCGGTATTGTACCATTGGTAACATTACCAGGATAATTTACAGGAACTAAATTTGGAATACCCGTTCTTCTCCAGTTTGAAAAAGTTTCATATTCGTTTAAGAAAGTTGCAATCCAATATTGTGTATTTATTTGTTCCAAGGCGTTACCTGCATCATAGGGATTGTTTGTTAAATACGTAGCTATATCGGCAGCATCTATAACTCCCCCATCACCATATAATGATAGCATCTGCATAGCTGCTGTAACCCCATTATTGTAACTAATCTCAGCATCTCCACCGATGCCCCAGCGTACATTTGCCTCAGCTAACATAAATTGAACCTCAGCATAGGTTTGAAAAATCATGGGTGCATCAAGCCCAGTAATTACATTCCTATTAGGTTCTGCGTAGTTATCCATGTTTTCTTCTCCAGTCATCTCTAAAAGCATATTACCATCCAGTCCGTTAGGGAAACCTATTAAATCAGCAGAATCTGTACTTCCATCACTTCTTCTTGCACCAAGAATCGGTAATCTAGGGTCATTACTTGCTTGTAATATATCTACAAAAGTCTTGCTTAACCTAGGGTTGGCATCAACCAAAAAGACCTCTCCATTCCCATTTTGATTTATACCCTCTGGTCCAGCTGTGTGCGGCACAAAGAAAATATCATCGTTAGATTCCATTACTCCTCCGGAAATAGCTTTTGTAGCCCATGACTGTGCCGCAGATGGGTCGACCTTTATAAGTCTTAGGCCTAAACGTAGCATTAGAGAATTTGCCAATCTTTGCCACTTGGCCTGATCACCGTTGTAAATAATATCTGCATCACCGAATTCTGAAGTACCCGTACCTAAATCGGCTGCAGATTCTTCGAGTTCTTTTAACATGTCTGCATATATTTCACTTTGCGGGTCATACTTTGGTGTCAAAATATCTTCCAACACGGCTTTACCAGCTTCACTGTAAGGTACGTCGCCATATAAATCTGTCAGTCTCGAAAAGGCAAAAACTCTTAAAATTCTGGTTATAGCTCTCATTTCAGCGGGCAGTCCTTCTTCATCTATCTGAACCAACATATCTTCTAAAGACTTTATGGCGTTGCCATAATACCTATCCATCAAGGATGATGCATAGCCTCTGTTCCAAGTATATTTATCGCCATCCCAATAACCGGCCGTTGTAGCTATATGCTGCATCATTGTAGATTGATAAATTAAACCAGCACGCCAGTTATCGTATCTTTCACTAGACACAAACAACTGAGCCGCTGTTAGCTTCGTACTTACAGAAACCTGAACCGGTTTCTGAGGGTTTATATTCGTTTCTTCAAAACCTTCATCGCATGCGGTCATTGCGAACACAAACAATAAGATATAAATCGATTTTTTCATAATTCTCTTTTTTTTAAAACTTAACATTAAGACTTAATCCATAGCTTCTTGTAGAAGGCACACCAAAATACTCTAACCCCTGAGAATTTCCGGCATTATAGGTGCTTTCTGGGTCTATATTATCTATACTTCTTGACAGATAAAACAAATTCTGACCAATAAGATTAATCGTTACAGATTGCAAAAAGGTCTTTTCTAAAATCTGACTAGGCAAGGTATACCCCAAGCTTAATTGTCTGAACTTTATATAATCGGCATCCTCAACAAATTCCTCCGCAATATCGTTAACCCTACCCCAATACGTTTGAAGATTTTCTGGACTTACGGTTGTAGTAAATGAAGTGCCTGTGCCAGCATCAGCATCAAACGTTGATCCATCTACACCTGTTACACTAAGCCCCCCTTCTCGACCCTCGGTAGTTTTCTTATGAAGTCCTGCTCCATATGCAAGAGAGTTGGTTCCAGAGAATATTTGACCTCCAAATTTAGCATCTATGAGGAAATTTAAATTGAAATTTTTGTATCGGAAACTATTGGTCCACCCAAAATTCCATGGTGGAACTCCTTCTCCCAAAATTTTACGCTCACCTTGCCTGGCGATAGGCACACCATCACCATCAATATCATATACAATATTTCCATCGTTATCCCTTACATAAGAAGTACCAAATATTACACCGAACGGTTGCCCTACAATTTGCTGTATTCTAACATTTCTAGTTCTTGGCTCATCTAGGGCAATGTCTGCATTGTCGGCATTAGTTGCAGTAATTTCGCTTTCGTTAAAAGAAGCGTTTAGTGTTGTAGTCCAACCAAAATCCTGGGTCCTAATAGGTGTTCCAGAAATTAAAAGTTCTACACCTTTATTTTCCAACTTACCGAGATTTGCAGATGCTGCTCCGAAACCAGAGGCCACAGACGTGGTTACATTAACAATATCATTAGTAGTTTCGTTAGCATAATATGCAAAATCTATTGACAGTCTATTATTTAAAAGTCTAGTATCAAAACCAATTTCAAACTCATTTTTATTAAAAGGGACCAGGTTAGCATTAGGAACGGTACCCCCACTGATTCTGCCTAATGGCTGCCCTAAGTGACCTTGTCCAAAGATTTCATAATTTAAAGCCAATTGATATGCCTCTTGAGCGCCACCGGCCACTTGACTATAACCCCCTCTAAGTTTTAAGAAATTTATAAAAGTGGGCATCTCTATCATATCGGAAAGTATTAAACTAGCATTGACAGAAGAGTAAAAATCATTATTAGGAGTGGTTTTTCCAGGAAAAGATAGCGTAGAAAACCAGTCATTTCTACCCGTAAAAGTCAAGAAAGCGTAGTCATTATACGATAACTCCAATGACCCATAAACTGACCCTATCTCTCTTTTATTGAAGTTCCTGTTTCTACTCTGATTTCTTAAGTTGGCAATATCAAAAAGACCTGGAACAATAAATTGATTACCACCTAAATTCAAATCTTCTCTAACAATCGAGTTCTTATTAGCTCCAACAAAAGTTGATACTGCAAACTTATCTGTGATATCCTTATCTACTCCGAGTATAATATCAGAATCAACTTGAGTAAAGCGTCTATTCAATTCATTCATATCACCTAAGGGGCTAAATAAGGTGCCTGTCGGTGTTATTCTTGTTGTGCGCAAAGTTTGATGATCCGTTCCCATCCTTGCAGTTAAATACAACCAGTCCAATATATCGTATCTTAAGGATGCAGATGCGATAATTCTGTTTTTGGTATCCTCATTTCTGAAATTAAATGCGGCAAAATAAGGGTTTGTAGAAAATATGTTTCCATTATACTGCCTCTCATTTCCATCTTCATCGGCTCCAGGACTTAAAGTGTTGACATCGATATTTCCTGGAAGTAAGCCCACAGTGAAGTTGGCATTACCAGGAGAATCTGAGAGTCTTGGCCTATTAATTACATCTTCTACAATATACTGTGAATTAATCTGCAGCGTAAGTTTCTCTGCCAAAACGGTACTCCCGTTAAGCGAGAATGTTTTTCTATTTAGACTAGAGTTTGGAACAATATCACTATTGGAAAGGTCAGAAAGTGAAAATCGTAAAGAAGAGTTATCGTTAGCAGTTGAAAAAGCCACAGTATTAATAAATGTTGTACCTGTTCTATAAAAACTTTTAAGGTTATTACCTACATATGAATATGGTCTTTCTACCCCATCCCATTGAATAACTGAAGAACCATCAAATCTTGGACCCCAGGAGCTAAAGCCTAAGTCAATAGCCTCTTGTTGAGTTGCAGGAACCCTAGCCTGAGTTCCTTGACCATAGGAAGTTTGAAAATCTTGAATGTCAGTATTCACGGCATCAAAATTCACAGTTGTACTATATTCAATACCAAACCCTTCTTGCTTACTACCCCCTTTAGTTGTTATTAAAATTACACCATTAGCCCCACGTGAGCCGTATAATGCACTTGCAGCACCACCTTTCAATACTGATATTGATTCAATATTATCTGGAGCAATACTTGAAATACCATCTCCTCCATCATTACCTCCCCATAAACTTGCTGCACCATTGTTGTCATTACCAATAGGAATACCATCTACAACATAAAGAGGTTGATTATTACCAGTAAGGGTGCTATTTCCTCGAATGATAACTCTACTTGATCCTGCGGCTCCTGTAGAGTTCTGGGTAATATTCACACCTGCTATCTTACCCTGTAAAGAATTAATTCCATTTACCGTCTTAACTGTGGCGATTTCTTCACCGCCCACTTGAGTTACAGAATAGCCCAGTGCTTTGGTTTCTCTTTTAATACCAAGAGCCGTCACTACAACCTCATCTAATTGACTTGCATCCTCAGCTAAAGAAATATTTACTGAAATTCTTCCGGCCACCGATAATTCCGAGGTGGAATATCCTAAAGAAGAAAATACAAGTATTGCGTCTTCTGCCACACTTATATTGTAATTTCCATCGAAATCTGTAGAAGTTCCGTTTGAAGTTCCTTTTTCCACAACATTTACGCCGGGCAAAGGGTTTCCACTTTCATCCGTAACTGTACCTGTCACGGTTTTGTTCTGTGCCATTGCTCCTTGAAATACAAGTATTAAAAAAAGAAGCATGCAATACTTTAGTTTTTGTTTCATACTAGTTTAGGTTTACTTTTTATTGAGTTCAGTTTTTGGTTAATGAAATGTTAAGTTTATATATACTACGCTAGAATTGTAAAAATTTCGACCAATGACAATTGAGGAAAGCTAGACGAAGAAATTTGATCAACTACTATTTTTGGTAATGTTTGGCAAAGGGGGTTCAAACTCCTTTTAGTTATATACTTAAGAATTCGTTTTATTAATTACTCGCAGTTAAGTTTTTTACCACTAACAGGTGTTCACTAGATAGTGCCGGACCATCAAAAATTGAAACCCCCTTAGCCCCATTGGCTTTTGCGATTAGAATCGCTTTTTTGAGTTCTTCTGGGGTAAAATCAGGAATATAAAGTCCTGTGTGGAGCTCGGTCTTCTTGCCAACTAAATCCTTTACACCTTGCCGTGTTGCATAACCTATCCAGTCTAGCTCTTCATTATAAAAACCATGGTAAACCATTGGCAATACCACATCTATATTCCATTTATCCCAGCGTTGTCGTACCATATGGCCCGCCATTTCAGGATAAGGAAAAACCGCCGCTGTCAAATATTTATCGTTTTGATGGGCAATTCCATAAGCCTCATCAACGATTCGCTTTACCTGATTTAATCTAAAATTTTTCCATTCTATATCAATCTCTGGATGCTCCATATCCCTTGGGTTCTTGTGATGTAATTTTTCAAATTCTGAAATACATACTTCACAATAACAGAAATCGAATTCGGGCAACTCAGTATTCTGTTCTAGATTGTATTTTGGTAACAAGCCTATCGGTAAAAAAATATCTGAATATCTGATATAGTCTAAATGAACGCTAGCCACACCTTCTACCTTCGCAAGGCCTTCCACCAAGGAAAGAATATGCTTTCTAGATTCAACTCTGGTCGGACACATCCATTTGTAGTAACCTACATAGGGTGGGTTGTCATAACATGATTTTCCATCTCTACTAACTGCATACCATTCTGGATGTTCTTGGGCAACTTTATCTCCGGGGCGGTTTACCGTAAACATCCAAGCGTGCACTTCCAATCCTTCGTTTTTGGCCAACGGTGCTACTCTTCTTAAAAGTTCAGCATCTGTACCTGTATTAATTAGAACCGCATCAAAACCTGAATTGCGATATTTCTTGAATTCTTCGATGTAAAAGACATCGGTTTTCGTCTCGTTCGCTGTGAACCACGTCCAAAATTTAAACTCATCTTTTCTATTATTAAAGGTGGTTTTTTCAGAATCCTTGGCTTTCTTTTTTTTAGCCATCATTTGGTTATCTAAAAAACCAACTGCTAAGAGAGACAACAAAACAGCTATCAGAATCTTAGCGCCATTGCCTTTATTATTTGATGCTGTTGAACTTTCCATCTTTACTTATAATTAGTTTTTTATTGGTATAAGGGCTCAAAACCCAAAGGTTCCATCCTAACAAATGCTTTTCTAAATTCAGCGATATCGAGGTATCATCATTCACAAATTTGTCAGGAATTTCATAATTCAAGTCTTCATGTAATTTTCTGTACTGCTCGTATAACTTCCATTTCAACTTCTCATCTCTTGGCAACTCGAATTGAAAACCGCTAGAACTCAATTCATCTGAAAAATAGACATAGCCCCATCTTTCGGGTTCGTGCATATTGATTACCTCTTGTGGTGACCATACCCAATTATACTCGGGCATATACTTACCTGCGGCATCCTTTTTTCTCGAATAGTTCTTGTCAGAAATATCAAAATCCCAGTTAACCCTAGAAAAATTAATACGCCAAAACTGATTAGCTGGAGCCTTATTACTATTTGAGGCTTCTGTAATAGCAACCCAGGGAATCGCAATTTCTATACTCCATCCCTTATCTTCATCACTTGGGTCGTTTAATGTTCCCTCTATTTTAATAGCAGATTTAAGCCCCTGAATATCCCAACTATCTAACACTTTCCCCCCATTTCTATAAGGCTTTGTTAAAAACAAATCCCAGGCTGTATTTAAAGCATTGATCTCTAATTCATAATAATTATGGGTATCGCCATCAGGGTCTATGAATACCTCGAAATCATTATTGTAGAAAATAATCGTGTCTTTTTTCTTTAAATCGCCCCATACATGTTGCTCTTCCAGTTTTGCAAGCAAATAAAAGTATGTATCGTTCCACGCCATCTTCACTTTGGTATTGTACTTGGGTGCTTTAACCCCTTCAATATCAATGAAATTATCTGACCATGGTATGAACTGCCAAGCCACCTCATTTTCATTGCCATCAATTAATAATTCTTGGTCTATCTTAAAGGCGGTATAGATTTTTGGTATTGGTTGAGAAATTGAACAATGCATTCCTCCATACATTAAAAAAAGAGGTAGCAACATGCTCTTGACGAACTTCAAATCTACCCTAAAAAGATCCTCTATTTTAGATTTACGGTAGTCTATGTAATGGTCAGAGAATGATATCACAACTTTTTTATCTTAATAATATTCATAAATTTAGAGCGAACCAACTAGAATTTTAGACCAATAACCCTCGAGATTTGACAAACAACTCATGAAGAATAAAGTAAGTGCTTTTCAAGATTTAGGAATGAATGGTGATTACAATGATTTCTTGTTAAAACCAAAAGAAAAGCAGTATAATATCACCTACAAACACCATATCATCTTTTGGAGTATTTATTTCTTGTTCAATACATTGCGATGGGGAAGTTATTTTCAAGACTATGATTATTCATTAAAATCAAATTTGATAGGTTTTCCTATTCATATGGCATTGACCTATTTTAATATTTACTTTTTAATGCCAAGGTTTGTCTATAAAAAGAAGTACTTTTTATATACTTTACTTATTGTAGCCTCACTTTTATTGATGCTATTCGCCAAGTACTACCTAACCTATTATTTTGTTACAACCAATGTCTGGCCCGAAGGTCCGGAGCCCATCGAGGTTATCACCTTCAACTATTCCATTCAAATGATGTTAGGTGAACTCTATGTGGTATCATTTGTGACGGCCATTAAAATCACAGTTGATTGGCTGGCCGAACATAGTAAATTACATGAATTGGAAAAGCGACAACTAGCCACTGAATTACGATTTTTAAGATCGCAGGTGTCTCCGCATTTTTTCTTCAACACTTTAAATAATATTTACGCTTTAACTTTAAAAAAATCGAATAGGGCCCCAGAGGTTGTGCTTAAGTTATCAGAATTGATGAGATACCTTCTATATGCAACAGACAAGCGAAAACAAAGTTTAAAAAATGAAATTGAGTGCCTACAAAATTATATCGATTTAGAACGAATACGTTTTGACGACTCTCTTGAAATCGATATCGGACTAACAGGTAATATGGAAGGTAAGACCATAGCCCCCATGTTACTTATTCCCTTTGTTGAAAATTGTTTTAAGCATGGGGCCAGTAAGAATATCGGAAAAATGTCCATTTCTTTAGATATTGACGTAAAAGATGATTTTCTTTATTTAAACCTCAAAAATACCATACCGAAGAAGGCAGAAAATAACAAAATACCTACCAGAAGCGGTGGCATCGGTCTTTCAAATGTAAAAAAGAGACTAGAATTAGGTTACAACCCCGAAGATTATGAATTAAAGATTAAGAAAAAGAATAAAAAATTTCACGTTTTTCTAAAACTAAAAGTCTAATCAACATGATATTAAAAGTAATTATTATAGATGATGAACCTTTAGCGATCAACGTTATTGAGTCTCATGCGGAAAAAATTGACCAACTAGAAGTTGTCAAAACGTTTTCCAATGCGGTGAATGCAAGTATCTTTTTGCAAAGCAATACGGTTGATTTAATCTTTTTAGATATAAATATGCCCGTTTTAGACGGCTTCGGATTCTTAGAAACCTTAAAAAAGAAACCAATGGTTGTGATTACCTCTGCCCATGCAGAATACGCCTTAAAGAGTTATGAGGTAGAAGCTATTGACTACCTCGTAAAACCAGTATCTTTTCCGCGGTTTTTAAAAACCGTGAAACGGGTGATAGACCTACTCTCTAAAAATGAATCGATTCATCAAAAATCAAATGAAAATCCTAGTATCTTCATCAAAATAGATAATAAAAAGCTTCAAAAAGTATATCTGAATGAGATATTAGTTGTTGAAAGTCTAAAAGATTACATACGAATAAAAACAACATCGGACAAATACATAATTCACAAGACCTTAACTGGTTTCACTGATGAATTACCTAAAGATAAATTCATAAGAATTCATCGTTCGTATACTGTGGCTATTGATAAAATACAATCTGTAGAAGGTAATAGTGTCGAGATTGATGATATTAGGTATACAATTGGTCGGAGCTATTGCGACGAGGTAAAGAAAAA
>CALBVX010000153.1 GCA_937969515.1 uncultured Croceitalea sp.
AATATGCTTCATTATATTTTTCAGCAGTTTCTAATTCAAATATTTTACTAAATTTTTTCTTCATTTCGTTTTTACAGCTTGCAGGTAACGTGTTTGTGTATGATTTCGTTGCGTGGTTAAGCAACTAATTTAGCAAATAAATCACAGATAGAAAGTCCGCGAGGACTTTCGTAAGTAAGCTCTAACTAGCAATGAATTATACACGGTGTTACCTGCTGGCATTTATTTCAAAACCTCAATTTGAATCATTTCAATTTTATGTCCTTTTGAATTTTTCAATCGAGTGCTATCTTCTATTATTATCCATTTCTCGTTATGACTAATACTTTCATTGTTTTTTACGACTTCAATCTCAATGTCTGACAGATTAATAATTATTGTAGGGAATTCTAATTTTTGATATTCAAGTATTTCATTTTCGTTTAATTCGATCCTTTTTGAGCGGAACCACCTGTTATTTATTTGATTTAAGTTCGATCTGTCATTTAAGGTTAATCCGTCACCAGTGTTCAAGATTCCAATTAATCGCGAGATTTTTGTTCCAACATTAGTAAGCCTATGGATTAAATTTTGGGCTAGATAAGAAGAATCCAAGACCGTTTTTCCATTCGGTAAACCCTTTTTGGTAGGAACTTTCCAATCAGTATTTATTGATTGTTCAGAATAGTCTTGCCACCCAAGTGAAACGTAAAACATTGGATTTTTATGTCTATGAAACAATGTTGTATCGTTCGGTTTTATTTGAACATCTAAAATTTTAAAATCCTTATTTTCAAAAACTAGTTTATGACTTGGCTCTTCGTAAACCTCTACAAACTTATTTTCACTTATTTTATTTTCTTCTTGCTTTTTGTCAGATTTTCCATAGCAACCGACTAGAAGAGATGTAAGTAAAATTAAAACAAGCTTTGTTTTCATTTTGATTGTCGTTTTCCGATTAGTGAGTAATTATAATAGTAGTTAGGCTCAGTATTTGACTAATTTATTCTTTAAATTGTTCTAGTAATGCCAAACTACGAACAAGGGATTTCATATTATTGTTATTATTCGTCTCATCCTTACCTGCACTAAAAAATCCAATAATTAATCTTTTTGAAGGGGATATGTAAAGTCCCTGACCTCCAAAGCCTCCTTTGTAGAAGTCACCATCGTCAAAAATCACATCCCAATGATAACTCTGAAAATCTGCGCCTTGTCCTTCATAAACTTCAGATCTAAATAATGTTCTATCTCCCATATGAATTTGATTTAAATATCGTGCCGATGCTATTTTCGTAGTAGCATCATCTGTAAAGGCCAGTCCATATCTGGCCAGATCTCTCAAACGCATTAGCGTTAAACCGTAACTTCCAGCAACACCAGTACTTGATAGTGTTACCCTTGCATCATCTTCAGCTCCGATTTTTGTCCATATATATTCCTTAACCAACTCGTGAAAAGGTTTGGAAGAAACTCTTTCAGCGATGGTAGTCAGAATAACAGAATTGGCGGAAGTATAATCGAAGGTTTGCCCAGCGGGTTCAATCTGTCCTGAATTCGCCAATAATTCCATTAAACTTTCTTTAAATCCAGGATTTGGTTCTGTATAAACTGCAGAATGCTGAAGCAATTTATAAAAACAATGGTTCGGGTCAGTAAAAGACCCCTTGTCCATCTCTCGGCAGTTGATTCCTGAGGTCATCCTTAACAAATTTTCAATAGTTACATTTGCCAAGGGCTTATCGTTAAACTCTGTAAGATACTGACCAATCGAATCCTGTTCGTTAAGTTTTCCTTCATCTGCCAAGTGTGCGATTACCGTTGCTAAAAATGTTTTACTCACAGAACCTAGAAAATGCTTGTCAGAAGGTTCCATTTCAGGATATCTTTCATAAATCACCTGGCCTTTATGCAGCACAATCACTCCATTAATTTGTTTTTCATCGCAAATTTGGTCAAGTGACGTTTCCTTTTCAAAGAAGGCACTGGTGAGAATCTCTTGTCCGAGGGTATGACTGATATTTTCTGGAAGCTTTGTTGTTTTTGTATTTCCTTTTTCTATCAGAACAGTAGGAATATAGTTTTCCATATGGCTTAATACCTCTGTTATCTGAGGTCCTCTTCCAATAATTGATTCTGGAACCGTAAAGTTTACTTTGTGGTCTTTTGATGTGGGAATTTTTCTTGATTCTACAGCTAATGCTATTTTCTCTTCTAAAGTAAGCTCTTTGACTTGTTGTTTACAGCCAATTAATAGAAGTAAACTGAAAATGATAATTACATTTAATGACACTTTATTGTTTAACATATTATATTGTTTTTTTATTGAGTCTAACGTATTTGTAAATGATTTTAGTCATTTTCGATGTTGGTTTTCAGCTTGCAGGCAACAATTGAATATAGTTATTGATGCTATCCAGCTTAAAAATTTATATAAATAAAACCTTCAATATAAATCATTAAATGTAAGGAAATACTAATCAGAGAAATGAGGCTCTTGGACAAGACAATCTTTTGCCCAGATTTTTTGTGTTGTTGCTTGGTCTACATTACCCCCAGAAATCACCATCAAAACCCGTTGTTTTGTTTTTTGGGTTTGCAACCATCTGCGAATAGCTTCCATAGGCATGGCACAGGTTGGCTCTATTCTACATTTAAGCAAATGGGTAAGCCATTGGGTCCAATAGATTAAATACTCCTCTTCGATTTCATAGAAACCATCCAGTTGCTTTAAATACTCAAAAGTAATGTCACCCACTGCCATGGTCATGGCGCCATCTGCAAGGGTATCTGGCACCCCCGATAAGCGTTGAATACTTCCTTTTCGCAAAGATTCTGCTGCGTCATTGGCATTTAAAGGCTCGACCCCAAACATCTTTGCCTTAGGGGCCAATCCGCGCGTAGCGATCAAAGAACCTGATGTGAGTCCACCACCGCCACAGGGGGTGAACACGGCATCTATATTTTTTAACTCGGTTAACGCTTCATAGGCCGCAGTTCCCTGACCACAAATGACCTGTTCGTGGTTAAAAGGGGGGATCCAAAAAACACCTTCTTCCTTTGCTGCCTCCGCCACCTTTGCATCCGTAATATCCCTGGTTTCGCTAAGTACAACCTCCGCTCCGTAGGCTTTTGTAGCCTGTACCTTTACTTTTGAGGAATAGGCTGCCATAAATATGGTAGCAGGAATGTTAAACTGCTTAGCGGCATAAGCTACAGCCTGTGCGTGATTACCAGAGCTATTGGCTACAATGTGCTTGGGCTTATGTCCGTTTTCTAAAAGCCAAGCCAGGGTGTTTACCCCTCCCCTAGCCTTAAAAGCACCTATTTTTTGAAAGTTTTCGGCTTTAAAATAAATCTCATGACCTAGCCAATCGTTAAGCAGCGAAGAAGTGAGAATAGGGGTTTTGTTGATATAAGGTTCTATTCGATTTTTTGCCGTCTGTATGTCTTTTAATTCCAGTTGCATTGCATAAAAATATGGATTCCCGCCTTCGCGGGAATCACAACTTGAAATTATTTTACAAACAACAGCTCACGGTATTTGGTCAAGGGCCACATATCGTCTGCTACCAACTGCTCCAAACCATCGGCTTCAGCACGAATTTTATCAAAATAAGGTTTTACGTCATCGCAATATGCCTGTGCTTTTTTAGCGATAGTGCTTGCCTTATGGGCCTTATCTTTTGTAAGCAGCATGGCATCGGTAAGTTTTTTTGCTGCCATAATATGCTCGGCAATTTTCTCCAAGATGTTCAATTGCGGCTCGGTAATCTTTTTATGCGCTGCTCCATAGACCTCTTTTAGTCCAGCAACATTTTCTAAAAGAAGGTTCTGATATTTAATGGCAGCCGGAATGATATGGTTATAAATCAGCTCGCCTAAAATTCGACCTTCTATCTGAATATGGAATATGTAATTCTCCAACTCCACCTCTTTATGGGCCGTTAATTCTTTCGCATTCATTACCCCTGTAACATCGAACAGTGCAATACTTTCTTTTGATGTAAGTACCTGAAGCGCTTTTGGGGTATTTTTATTGTTACTTAATTTTCTGCGACGTGCCTCTTCTTCCCAATCTATACTGTATCCGTCACCATCAAAGCGAATTCGTTTTGAGTTTTTAATGTATTCTCTAAGTACGTTAAAGACCGCTTCATCTTTTTTCAGGTTTTTCTTGTCAATTAGCTCATCGACTTCTTTCTTAAAATCGGTCAATTGCTTTGCCACAATTGTATTTAAAATGGTCATTGGTTTGGCGCAATTCATTTTTGAACCGACACCGCGCATTTCAAATTTATTTCCGGTAAAAGCAAAAGGAGATGTACGGTTACGGTCTGTATTGTCCAATAAAATCTCAGGTATTTTACCGACTACATTTAGCTTTAGCTCCGTTTTCTCTTGAGGGGAAAGCTTTCCTTTAGAAACACCTTCCAACTCATCTAAAACCTCACCTAGTTGCTTGCCAACAAATATTGAGATAATTGCCGGTGGAGCCTCATTTGCCCCCAAACGATGGTCATTACTTGCAGATGCTATGGAAGAGCGTAACAGTTCTTCGTAGGTATCTACCGCTTTAATGGTATTTACAAAAAAGGTCAAGAATTGAAGGTTTTTCATTGGTGTTTTGCCCGGGCTCAACAAATTAACCCCGGTATCGGTTGCCAATGACCAGTTATTGTGTTTGCCAGAACCATTTATACCTTCAAACGGTTTTTCATGAAAAAGTACTTTAAAGCCATGTTTATCGGCAATTTCATCCATCACATCCATTAAAAGTAGATTATGATCTACGGATAAATTTGCTTCTTCAAAAACAGGCGCTAATTCAAATTGGTTTGGTGCCACCTCATTATGCCTTGTTTTAACAGGAATGCCCAACTGGGTGCACTCTTTTTCCAATTCGCTCATAAAACTCAAAACCCGACTGGGAATAACACCAAAGTAATGATCGTCTAATTGTTGCCCTTTCGCCGCAGAATTACCGACCAATGTTCTTCCTGTCATAAGAATATCAGGGCGAGATTGCGCCAAGGCCTTATCTATTAAAAAATATTCCTGTTCCCAACCTAAAGTAGCATTAACCTTTCTAACATTCTTATCAAAATATTGCGCTACACCGGTGGCCGCCTCATC
>CALBVX010000154.1 GCA_937969515.1 uncultured Croceitalea sp.
GGTTAATACAAGTAATCCTGATATTCGAATAAGCATTCATATTTTTAATAACGACTGTACAGTTTCTCTAGATAGTTCGGGCACATCTTTGCATCAGAGAGGATATCGTATTTCTACCAATATTGCCCCAATAAATGAAGTTTTGGCCGCAGGACTTTTATTAATGAGCGGTTGGGATGGAAGAACAGATTTTTTAGACCCTATGTGCGGTAGTGGAACATTTTTGGTCGAAGCAGCTATGATAGCCTGCAATATACCAGCAAATATAAATCGAGATACTTATGCCTTTAAAAATTGGAATGATTTTGACGAAACTCTTTATCAAAAAATAGTGGAATCAAGACTGAACCAAACTCGAGAATTTAATCACAGGATTATCGGTTACGACAAAGCTCCTTCAGCGATCAGAAAAGCACAAGAAAATATTGATAATGCGAACCTATCGGAATATATTACCATTGAACGCAAAGACTTTTTCAAAACTGAAAAACCAGTTGATAATAGTTTGAAAATGGTTTTTAATCCACCTTATGACGAGAGACTTAATATTGATGTGGAGGAATTTTACTCGAAAATTGGTGATACCTTAAAACAAAACTATCTCGGCACCAAAGCATGGTTAATTACAGCAAATCTAGACGCCTTAAAAAGTGTTGGATTAAAACCCTCAAGAAAAATAAAGGTGTTTAATGGTAAGCTAGAATCTAGATTGGTGAATTACGAAATATATGAAGGGAGCAAAAAAGCTAAGTTTAATTAAATTGGTCAAGAATCATTGAGCTTTATTATCGGCGTCTTCACGCTTTTTCTTTGCTTTTTTGTATAATGGCAAGAAGTAAGAAATGGAGTAATTATAACCTACTCCAAAGTTACTGCCATCAGTAACTTTATTAAACCCTGGTATCCATAGATTAGGAAATCTTTCGTCGTTTTTGTTTGTGACCAAATAAGCTAGTCGAATACTTATTCCAGCATATATGTTTTTAAATAACTCTGCTTTTAAGCCTACGACAAACTCTAACCAAGAGGCATTTAACCCTTCAAATTCTTCTTGAGAAGTAACTAAATCAGGAAAACCCTCATTGAAAAAATTATTCGAATCAAAAATTCTAAAACTATTTAGGGTATGATTGAAAGAACTTACGGCATAGCGACCTCCTATGGTTATAAAATTCTGTTCACCGTACCAATTGGTGTAGGTATTGTAATCTATCCCTAATTTTAGATAACTACCCGACGTGGTATAATTATAAAGAGCTGTGCTACCAATTCCCTCGGTGTCTGTTCTTTTTTCATTACCAAATTCACCAGCTATAAATAGTTTTTCGGTAAGTCTATAATCTCCTACAAATTCTAAACCAGTATAGTCTTCATTGATGAACGATAAAACAGGGCGACTTAAATCTACCCCAATTCGCAAGCCATACTTCTGTTTGTACTCAACAGAATCTTTGGGGTTTAAATCAACGGTTTTGTCTACTTGCGCAGAAGTAAATACAAAAGAAAATAAGATAAAAAGATTAATGAAATATTTTAACATGAATTGCGGTAGGATTATTTCTTATATTCTTTTCGACTATTGTAATGCGACTTATCCAATCTTGGGGAGTTACAGTTCTCAATACATCCAAATCATTGTAATTCGCCACAAAACCACATCCTCTAGAAACGAATTGTTTCCCTACACTGTATGAAAAACTTAAGGTGTCTATGGTACCTGTTTCTTCATCGCCAGCAGAGTTTATGATAAATTCAAAAGTGGTATCGGTGTTCGTATTACGTAATGGAATTAATACAGAATCGGCAACTGTCGAACGGTCGCTAAAGGTGCCCGATGAAAAAATATTGTCGTTATCAATGGACTTTATTCTTAAAGAAGGAACCGATTTAAAGGAAGTGGAATCATCAACATCAAAAAAACCAATAACCAAAAAAGGAGTGTCACCATCAACACAGATATCATCTTTTTCACAAGAGGAAAAATTGATAAAAATCAATAGGATAAATAAAACTACAAGAACTCTCTTCATAGCATTTTTAAGAATACTTAAATAATTATACCCGTTTGCGTAAAAGTACAATATTTTCAACATGATGGGTCTGCGGAAACATATCTACCGGTTGCACTTTGATAACCTCATATTTTTCATTTAGCAAGGCTAAATCTCTTGCCTGTGTTGCACTGTTGCAACTTACATAAACGATTTCTTTTGGCGCAACTTTTAACAATTGTTCAACAACTAATTTGTGCATGCCATCTCTGGGAGGATCGGTAATTATAATATCGGGAGTTCCATTGGCGGCAATAAATTTATCATCGAAAACTGTTTTCATATCACCAACATAGAATTCAACGTTATCTATATTGTTATGTTTTGCATTTGCCTCGGCATCAATAATAGCTTCTGGAACAGATTCTATGCCTATTACTTTCTTTGCTTTTTTTGATACAAACTGGGCTATTGTTCCTGTTCCCGTATATAAATCGTATACAAGTTCCTCTCCTGTAAGATTTGCAAAATCACGGGTTATCTTATACAATTCATATGCCTGCGCCGAATTGGTCTGATAGAACGATTTTGCATTGATTTTAAACTGTAAACCTTCCATCTCTTCAAAAATATGGTCTCGACCGGTAAAACAAACAACTTCTTGATCGTATATCGTATCATTCGCCTTTTGATTTATAACATATTGTAATGAAGTAATTTCAGGGAATTTTTCTTCTAGATTCTTGAGTAAAAGGTTTCTTTTGATTTTATCGTCTTCATAAAACTGTATTACAATCATAATCTCACCAATAGACGAGGTGCGAATCATTAACGTTCGCAATAAACCTTCTTGCTTTCTGGGGTTGAAAAAAGAGAGTTCATTTTCTTCGGCAAAAGTCTTGACCCATAATCGAATATCATTTGATGGATCTGCCTGTAAGTGACATTTTTTAATATCCAAGATTTTGTCCCACATACCAGGAATATGAAAACCTAGCGCATTTTTGTCTTCAAAGACAGTATCAGATTTTAACTCTTCAAAAGTAAGCCACCTGCTATCTGAAAAAGAGAACTCCATCTTATTGCGATAGAAATAAGTTTCTTGAGACCCTAAAATCGGATTTATCTCGGGTAGTGCTATACCACCGATTCTTTTAAGGTTGTTCTCCACTTCCTTTTGTTTGTAGTAGAGCTGGTGTTCATAACCCATATGTTGCCATTTGCAACCTCCACAAACACCAAAGTGTTGACATTGCGGTTCTGTTCTTTTATCCGAAAGTTTATGAAAATTAGTAGCGGTCCCTTCGAAATATGCCTTTCGCTTTTTGGTCGTTTGAATATCAACGATATCACCGGGTATTGCATTTGTTAAAAAAACCACTCTGCCATCAGGGGCTTTTGCCACTGACTTGCCTTTTGCGCCAGCATCTATTACCTCAACATTTTCAAAGACCTGTCTTTTGTTCTTTTTTCGCATGCGCAAAGGTAATAGCTTTTGTAAAAAGACCCTAGCTTCTGCTAGGGTCTATTAAAAAACAACCAGTACTATTTGATATAAATATTTGAGGAAATTTTAAAAATATTATTTTTTACTGTTGAATCTGTTTAGAATATTTTCCATTTGTTTTCCTGCTGCTTGTCTACCTCCTAAACCAAAGGATAGTGCTACTGTAATTGCTATGGTTCCTAAAGTGATGCCAAAAGCAAGGTTGATAATGTCGTCTGCCATACCCATAGTTTTTAGGCCTATGGCTAAAAATATTGCCAGAATCGCCGTACGCAACACCGAAGCGACAAAACTATTGTTATCATTTTTTGCAAAGGAATTTTTCGCAATTATAGAGACCCAATTACCAATCATTATAATTACAAGGCCAAATAAAATTTTGCCAGATAAGTTGGTAACGGTTTCCAAGACTTCAGTTAATTGAACAAATTCTAATTTTTCGATAGCGGTCATTAATCCAAAAATCACAATAAAGAAGAACACCAAATTTCCGATTGCATTTGCAATATTGGTGCTACCTATCATACTATCGAGGTGCATCTTTTTGGCAATATCATTCAGATTCATTTTAGCTAGTATATCCTTTAACATTTGCGATAAAAAACGTCCGCCAATCACAAACAACATTAAGATAAATGCCGCTAACAATACTTTAGGTAGGGCATCAAAAAATTGCGTGAGTATTGAGGTGGCGGGTTCTGAAATGGCATCCATATTTAGAATGTTCAATGCAGAAATTAGAAGAGGGATAAAAATAAAAATGAAGACCACTTTCTTAATAATTCCAATAAGGTCGACCCCTTCTGCAAAACCAAGTTTTGGAGTATAGTTTTTAATGGTGTCTCCAGACATTCCAACAAACTCAGATACTACAGATGCCAACATATATCCTATATATGCCACCAATCCAGCACCAATAATATTTGGTATAAAGTTTAAGAAGCCATCAAGTAAGTTCTTTACAGGGTCTAGAACACTTTGCATTCCAAGTTTCTCAAGTGCGAGCATGAAAACAAAAATCATTACTAAAAAGTAAAATAGTTTACCTACAAACTTTGATAAAGTTATTTTATCACTTTTCATTTTGTCATCAACTCCGGTCTTTTTTATGAGTTTGGTCGTGATACGTTTTAATAGCCCAGCAATAAACCAACCTATTACTAAAATTAAAATTGCACCAATAGTGGTGGGTAAAAAATCACCCACAGAATTTGATATGCTACTTAGCATGTTTTCTAGATATTCCATTTTTATAGTTTTTAAATGTTTAGTGTAGTTATATGAACCAAAATGTTGAGATTAGTCACAGGTATCGGTTGTTTTACGGAAATCTTATTATTTTTGTAACTCTACTAGGGATGATTTCTCTCCCACGCTGAATTTTCGTTCCGATAACTGTCAGGATTGCGAAAGAATAAAGGTATTGCAGGAATGGTTATTTTATGAATTTAAACACTATTTAAAATGGCTGTTTTAGAACAACTTACGTCGCAAGAAGCGATTGATTTAGAGAATAAGTATGGAGCTCACAACTATCACCCACTCCCAGTTGTATTAAGTAGGGGACAAGGTGTTTTTGTTTGGGATGTTGAAGGCAAAAAGTATTATGATTTTCTTTCGGCTTACTCGGCAGTAAATCAAGGTCATTGTCACCCTTCTATTGTTGGGGCCATGATTTCACAAGCCCAAACATTGACCCTTACCTCAAGGGCATTTTACAACGACATGCTAGGCAAGTTCGAAAAGTATGCCACAGATACTTTTAATTTTGACAAACTTTTGCCTATGAATACAGGTGCCGAAGCAGTGGAAACGGCAGTGAAAATTTGTAGAAAATGGGCTTATGAGAAGAAAGGAATACTAGAGAATCAGGCCAAAATAATAGTTTGTGAGAATAATTTTCATGGTAGAACTACTACCATAATATCATTCTCAAATGACCCAGTGGCACACAAAAATTTTGGGCCATACACACAAGGATTTATAAAAATAGAATATGATAACCTTGAAGCTTTAAAAACTGCTTTACAAGAAAATGATAATGTTGCTGGTTTTTTGGTCGAACCCATTCAAGGAGAAGCTGGTGTTTATGTTCCTTCAGAAGGATATTTAAAAGCCGCTAAAGCAATTTGTGAAGAACATAATGTATTGTTTATAGCAGATGAAGTACAAACCGGAATTGCCCGTACAGGAAGACTTTTGGCAACTTGTGGTAACTGCTCATGTTCTGATAAGCATTGTAGTGGTACCCCCGATGTTAAACCTGATATTTTGATTTTGGGGAAAGCGCTATCAGGTGGTGCTTATCCTGTTTCCGCTGTTCTTGCCAATAATGAGATTATGGATGTGATTGGCCCTGGAAACCATGGAAGTACTTTTGGGGGTAATCCAGTTGCAGCGGCAGTCGGTATTGCAGCGCTTGATGTCATAAAAGATGAAGAACTCGCAAGTAATGCCTATAAATTGGGAGAGATTTTTAGGTCGGAATTGAATAAGTTTATAACCAATTGTGATTTGGTAAATGCCGTTAGAGGAAAGGGTTTGCTTAACGCAATCTTAATTAATGATACTGAGGATAGCTCTACCGCTTGGGATATATGTATTGCCCTTAGAGATAATGGACTATTGGCAAAACCGACTCATGGCAATATTATCCGTTTTGCACCTCCTTTGGTTATGACCGAGGAGCAGCTCATGGATTGTATATCTATAATAACAAGAACCTTATCTGAGTTTAAGAAATAAAAAATCCCCGAAAGGGGATTTTTTTATCTAATAAGCTGGGTATTGTAAACCAGGTTTTAAACTACTGACAATAAAGTTCTATATAAATAGATTTTTGGCATATATCTTTAAGGAGCTGAAGTTCCACTCTTTTTAGCCCTTCTTAACTGCCGCTGAATTTTTTTGATAGCCGATTCTATAGATTTTTCGGGCTCAATAATATTATATTCTCCCCAGAAATCTGGATCAGAAAAGCCCAAGGCTTCTTCACTAAGAATTATAGATTTTTTTAATCGTTCTTTATTCTTTGGTAACTTACCGGTACTGTTCTCTTGCCAGTCTGTTACGGCCATTTCAGCTGTCATGCTATAAACAGAGTTAAAAAGTTTATCATCCCAATCCACTTTAAATTTTAGTAAGACGTTACTATATCCATAATACCATTTTCCATTTTTATTTCGGTAGTCTACGCGGTAAGCAACTTCGGTTGGCCAAACATCAACCTTCGCAGGTTTCTTTCT
>CALBVX010000155.1 GCA_937969515.1 uncultured Croceitalea sp.
AATCGAGGTTTTATTATTAATGAGCTATCCATAAACGAAGCTAATGATCTATATCATACGGTAGCTCAACTTGAGGTGATTGCCTTGGATTCTTCTACATTTGATGAAAATCTTATAGCTAAACTCCGCAATCTACAATTACAATTGCAGCAAAGTCATACACCAAATGCACGTTTGGGCTTACGTCTAAAATTTCATGAGACTTTGATGGATGCTTGCTACAATAGAATATTGAAAACAATTCTTAGTAAGCTAAAAACAAGAATTTTGTTCTACGAGCAACTTTATATCAATGACGCCAATTTTTACGAAACCATAGATAACCAAAACGAAGGCGTACTGCGGGCAATTGAAGAGGATAACATTCCTACAGCTGCATTAATTTTAAAAATGAACTGGATTACAGTTCTAGAGTATCTAAAAAAACAAATGAAAACCGAAAACCCTTAGCCCCTTCTCCGCTCTAACAGCACCAACATCATTAAGCTTAACATTACGCGATGATCATCGTCAGCATCCGTTGCTTTTACCTGCGAAATTTTAAATTTTCTTCCAAAAAAAGAAGCTTCTTTCTTTAGCCGAACAACTATCTGTTCTTCTTTGTCGAGAACAACATAACTAGGGTTGAAAAGATATCCTGTAAAAATATTGAGAATAGGTATTTGCCCAAGTAGGCCATCCGCTACTTTGACCCAGGCATTTTCTTCACGAATTTTATATTGCGGTTTTTCATGCTGGTCTATAATGTCATAATTGGCTTTCCATAGTGAGGCCCATCCTTTACGGGCAACCTTCCCCAAGGCCTTGCCATTGCTGTCGGTAAAACTATACGCCGTTGAGAAATCGATCCACTTGTCCGCTTTAATTCTGTAATTTACTTGAGTTCTAGATTCATTTGAGAACACTTCAATATCTTCTTTGAATTTGAACATTTTTTGCCTCACATAGGCAATTACATTCCCTTTTGCATCTCTTGCAGTAAAATCATTGGATAAGGTGGTAATATTAAAATCGAATGAGATAGGAAAGTTAAGGTCGGTCATTGTAATAATAGGTTTTAGTTAAATAGATTTTTATCTAAGCCAGGAATTAGCTTCAATGCATTTTGGTAATATACCTTTTTTAAGACTTCATTAGGTAAATCTAAACCATACATCGCCCAGAAAGCATGATATTTTTTATAATATGGAAAATATTCGTCAGCTGTTTCCAATACCCTAAAATAAGTCGGAAACTCTTCAGGTTTCCAACTATCTTTTCCGAATAGAATCCGGTCTTGGTATTTTATAAAAAATGCTTTAGCCTGTTTGGGTTGCCTGCCGAGCTCAGCAATAATTGCCCCAATACCAACGGACATATTTGGTATTTCATCAAGAAGCTTCGAAAGTGTTTTTAAATCATTGGCATACCAACCCATATGGGCATTAATGAATTTAGTTTTAGGGTGCTTTTTGAACATTCGATGCTGCTCATCTATAATTTCCTGCCATGGGGCAGGATTGGTCGCCGAACGTTTTCTACGAGGCCTTGTCTTTAGTTCTAGCCACCGTTCATTCTCACTGTTCATATCATCCCAAAATGACTTTGGATCGGCGGCGTGTATAAGAACCGGCACTCCCATTTCTGCGCATTTTTCCCAAATAGGGTCTAACCTCGAATCATCAATACCAATTCGATTTCCGTTGACATCTTTATACCGAAGCCCCAAACTTTTATAAATTTTCAATCCTTTTGCACCAGCTTTTATATCGGCGCCTAATTGGGCGGCAGCTTTTTTGCCCCAATCCTCATTTCCAACACCGCTAAAGTCGACATTGGCAAAAATGGCAAATCGATTTGGATAATGGTCATTAACATTTTTGAGCATGGCTCGGAGGCCTTCACCAGAACCACCACTAAGGTTAACCATAATACCTTCATTTAGCTTGTCCATATCTTTGATGAGGAGCGAAAGGTCTTGCTCTGCCATTCGAAATTGATGGCTATGAATATCTATAAACGTAAACTTGGCACGTGGAGTAGGATTTTCAGGAACTATTAAAGTAGATTTCGGATTGTACGCTTCAAAGCTCATTTCTTGTGCAAAAGCGTTTAGACCGTTGCAAAAGGCAAGAAAAGTCAGTATTATTTTAAATTTTATCATCACTTTTAGTCTTGAGTTGTTCGTATACTTCAATTGTGTCAATATCAATGGCCCTGTCTTTGGGGTCGATTGTCATAATATTATCAGCAGCCTTTATAATATGCTGAGCGCCAGAGTCTTTGTTCAATAACTCTAATTGCGAAAAATAAGTCTTGTCAAAAATAGCGGGTACTCCATTCTTTTTAGGATAAGAAGTGGCTACTACATCATATTCGAAACTTAAAAATTGCTCTTTTAATTTCATCAAATAGTCGGCAGTTAAAAAGGGTTGATCGGCCAACATAATAAGAACAGCTTTATATGAGTGCCTTTTTAGTTGACTAACCCCGAACGCGATAGAAGAACCCATACCATCTTTCCAATTCGTGTTTTTAAAAATGGTCACATTTTGATTTAGCTTTTCTTCAATCACCTCAGAATTGGCACCGAGAACTACAAAAACAGCATTAGAAACTTGTTTTGCCTGCATTATTGTATGCCCTAACATGGTATTTCCCTTCCAGGGAAGTAACTGTTTTATTTCTCCCATTCTAGTGGATGCACCAGCAGCTAAGATTAAAATAGCAAGTTCTTTCTGTTGAGAGCTCATTTAATTATGTATTCTACCTTCCCTATTTTTTAAAAGCATAGGTTTTCTTCTATTGGAGACAGTCAAAATCTCGGCAAGAACGGCTATTGCAATCTCTTGAGGCGTTTCCGCACCTATGTCCAGTCCGGCGGGACCATGGATACTATCTAAAAAAGTTTCTGAAATATCTGGGTCTGTTTCCAAGAGTTCATTAAATAGTTTTTCTCTTCTTCTGGCAGGACCTAGCAATCCAAAATAAGATGGCTTTCCGTTTTTTAGGGCCATTAAAAATTGTAGATCCTTAACATAACTATGTGTCATTAAAACTATTACAGTTTGTTCATCAATAGTAACGTCTATGGACGATGGATCAGTATGTATAAAATGGGTCGCTCCCTTAAAATCGGTAATGGATTTTCCTTCTTTTGGATCGGCAATAATACAAACCTCAAATCCTGCAGATGCCGCGAAATGACATAATTGCACAGCGTCATGTTCTGCACCAATAAGAATCATTTTAGCACATGGATTCAGCTCTTGACTAAATACTAGTGTATCTGTCTTTGGTTCGAAGGATTCCTTAATTGGTATGATTTCGCCCTCAAGCTTAAAGACCGAGCCAAAACTTTCCGATTCACCATACACTTTTAAGTAATAACTATCAATGGCAAATGATTTTCTTTTTTGTACTATTTTCCTAAAAGAATTTAAAAAAGTCTCGTTGGGATTAAAAGGTTCAAGTAATATGTATAAGATTCCTTCACAACCCAAGCGATATCGTCCGTCATAGGTCATTACTTTAGGAGTATCTGTCTTAAAAACAGATGCGGCCTGTCGCAAAACTTCTTTTTCAACGCAACCTCCGCTTACCGCACCGATACTTTGGCCATTTTCCAACAAAAGCATGCGAACTCCTGGTCTACGATATGAAGACCCTTCTAGAGCTACTACCGTAGCTAAAACAGCTCGTATCCCTTTTGTTTTTGCAGCTTCAAAAGCTTTAACTATTTCTTTTAATTCGTGCGTCATTTAAAAACTCTTCGCGTTGCTATGAATTGAACGACTTCCCCTTTTTCATATGGGGTATTTGGCGCAAAGACTACAAATCCGTTCGCCTTTGATAAACTGGTTAAATCTCCTGATCCGTTAGCTTGTATTAATGACACTACTAATTTACCTGAAGCTATTTGTGCTTTGGCTCGAATAAATCGTGTCAAGTTAGTAGTATTATTAAAAGTTTCATCTAAAATTACAGTAATTCTAACCGAGGGCAAACCCAATGATTTGTTTATCCAGGGCTTAAAATAGATATGGTAGTTTGCGAAAGTAGATACAGGATTTCCAGGGAAAGCAAAAATAGTGGTTT
This sequence comes from uncultured Croceitalea sp., assembly GCA_937969515.1. Lineage (GTDB taxonomy): Bacteria > Bacteroidota > Bacteroidia > Flavobacteriales > Flavobacteriaceae > Croceitalea > Croceitalea marina. Next base: position 4,078 of record CALBVX010000155.1, read on the forward strand.
GTGAGCTTTCATGGTTGCCAAACCAAAACGGCTTACCGGGACGCTGTTTTACCTTATGAAAAACCTTTTCAACTTCTATTTCTTTAAACACCTCTGGCAGGTAGTCATACTTCCCTTTTGATACACCGCCACTTAATAACAAAACATCATATCTTTTTAGGGCCTTTAAAAGTTCCTTTTTGGTAATTTCTTTGTCATCATTTATATGAAGTTGATTGGCTATAATTTTTTCGTCTTGTAGTATGGCTTTAAGCGTGTAGGTATTTGATTTTCGTAGTTGATGAGGTTGTGGCAGTTCGTTTACATCGACCAATTCATCTCCTGTAGATATAACACAAATTTTTGGAAGTTTTTTGACCAAAACCTCTGATTTTCCAACGGAAGCCAAAACACCAATTTCTGCAGCACTCAATAAAACACAATCTTTTAACAAAGTAGCTCCTTTCATCTCATCACCACCTTTTTGATGGATGTTTTGTCCTTTTTTTACAGTTTCTTGTACTCTTGCTTTTCCCTTAGCAATGGACAAATGCTCATACATGATTACTGTATCGGCATTTTTAGGGATTACGGCACCGGTCATTATTTCCATACAGTGTTCCGGATTGTGTAATTCTTTTTGAGGACTTCCAGCGGCGGCAATATCGGAAATAGGAAAATCAATCAAACCCTTTTCAATTGCTTTATAATTAATAGCAATGCCATCTTTAGTAGCTCTGTCAAATGGAGGGAAGTCACGATCAGCATAAATTTTTTCAGCTAACACCCTGCCTACAGAATCATTTAAAAGAACTTTTTCTTCACCAAGATCAACGCTATGTTTTAGTACTAATTGAAGTGCTTCGCTAAATGATATCATGAGAAAAAATTTAGTTGCAACCCATTATTGATTAAAACCCGAACACCAACGAACAATACTAAAATAGCAGTAATTATCCGTATCCTTCGAGCGGAAAGATTACTAATGCTAAAACGTGTGCCTAATTGTCCTCCAATTAAAACTGCTATGAATAAACAAACGGCTTCAATCCAATATATTTCAAACGAGTTATTCCATAACAGCCCACTAAGCCCAGAAATGGAATTGACCAATATAAAAAAACTGGAGAGTGCAGCTATAACAATAGGCCTGTCCCATTTAATGTGGTGTAGTATGGGGGCTAAAAAAATACCACCTCCAATACCTACTAATCCGGATAACAGCCCAATAAGTGCGCCGAGTACATACGAAAGGTATGGAGGGTAATTCTTTGGATTAAAATCGGTTTTTAAATTTATTGTCTGTGTGAAAAGAGCAATTGCAGCTATGACCAATGAAACACCCAAAATGTTAAAGAAAATCACTTCGTTTAGCTCAAAGGAGGCCCCAATAAATGCCATAGGAATACTTGTTAAGACAAAAGGAAGGAACTTTTTAAAATTCAAATGACCTTTCCTATAAAACAAATAACAACCTCCAGCAACCACTATTAAGTTGCAAAGTAATGCCGTACTTCGAATAACAAAAAAACTGGTGAAGAAAATCGCTAAAATCGCTAAGTAGCTAGAGCCACCGCCAAAGCCTACAGATGCATACAAAGTAGCAATGCCAAAAAAAATAAGCATCAATATGATTAGCTCGCTTAATGCTATGGACATACAGAAGCCATTTGATTGAGCCCTCCGCTTACGCTATACATGATTGCTTCGGGTTTTAGACTTTTTAAGATAGCACAAGCCCTTTCACTACGTTTACCAGACTGACAGAGCAAATAAACGTCGTTATCAAAATTTATCTTCTGTAAGGAATTTTTTAGTTCTTCAATAGTAATATTAACGGAACCACTTAAATGATCTTTATTGAATTCTTCAATACTTCTTACATCGATTACCTGTAATTTTTTTCGTTGCTGAAGTGCCAAAAAGTCTTTTGCTGAAATGGAAGGACTTGATTCACACAAATCAAACCCATAATCCGTTTGAAGCTTTGTTATCACTTTATTTTCTGCAACTACTGTAAAATTCACTTTTCGGGTATTTTGCAATAAACCGTCGTACACCAATAATTTTCCGGAAAGGACCTCTCCTACTCCAGTTATAATTTTTACCGTTTCCAATGCTTGCAGCGTGCCTATAATTCCTGGGAGAATACCCAAGATGCCATTTGTTGCACAATTGGGAGTTTCCTCAGGGCTTGGCATTTTTGGAAACAAACACCTGTAGGTAGGCCCATCTTCATAATTGAACACACTAACCTGACCTTCAAAAGCGTGTAATGCACCATAAACAAAAGGCTTGTTTAATATTACGCAAGCATCATTGATTACATACCTGGCGGCAAAATTATCGGTAGCATCTACGATTACATCGAATTCTTTTACTATCTCAAGTGCATTATCTTTTGTCAAGTAGGTATCAAAACACTTTAATAGTGTTTGACTATTTTGTGCTTTTAATTTTTGGGAAGTAACTTCAAGTTTCAATTTTCCGATATCATCTTCAGAATACAACACTTGACGCTGTAAATTATGTAGCTCAACAAAATCTTGATCTACTAGCCCTAATGTTCCAACTCCCATTGCATTAAGGTATTGCGCAACAGGTAGCCCCAATCCTCCAAGGCCCACTATTAGAACTTTGCTATCAGCCAACTTGGCCTGTTTTTCAAGACCAAAACCCGAGAGGCTGGTTTGCCTAACAAATCTATCCGGTTTAATCATGAATTTAGTTTGTTTAAAGCAAATTCATATTCCTTTATTGAATTCGCATTGTACAATACTTCGTCTTTCTCTGGATAAACTAGTTTGATATCGGAATTAATTAAAAATTTTCTAGGGCATGAACTCTCCGCTGTTTTCATATATTCTTTAGCCAATTGTAAGCCCTTTGGTTCCCAAATTGTAATGAGTGGTTCTGGTAAGCTGCTCTTCTTGGTTGCGTAAGCTGTAGCGACTTTATTGGTATCTCTTTCTGAAATCAACTTCTCAAGAGTATTGGCATTAAGTAATGGTAAATCGCAGGCAACAACCAGCCAAGCATTTTCTGAATATTCTTTATGAGCACTTAAAATACCATTTAAGGGACCTCTATATTCATTTCGGTCGACAATACAATTGAAATTGGACACCAATTCCTTATGTTGCTCTTCTCGTATACTTAAAAAGGTTTTATCACATAAACTTTCAAGTAAACTATACAAATATTCTCGCTGTGGTAGACCATGATACTCAATAAGCCCCTTATCATTACCCATTCTGGTACTTTTACCCCCAGAAAGTACTAAGCCGTTAAGAATTGATATTTTAGTCTGCATTGCTTTAAAACGTTTTAGTTTCAATTCATATTAACCGCCAATAGAGGTCATAGACCTTGAGAAAACAGTTTTATGCTCTTGTTGTGCTTCAAAGCCTGTCTTTGCTCTCGAATTGATTGCAGAAAGAATGGCCTCTTTTATTTTGTCACTGTTACCTTTATGCCGTAAAATATCCCTTAGATTGGCTTTCGGTTTTCCGTATAGACAGGTAATAATATCTCCCGTTGCCGTAAGACGAAGTCTATTGCATGTTCCACAAAAGGTTCTACTAAATGACGGAATTAGACCGAAGGCGCTTTTATGGCCCTCAATTTGATAATTGATAGATGTTGAAGTTATAGGAGACTTCAACTTTGTATACTTTGGAAATGCATTCGTAATATGGCTTAAAATGGCCTTATAGTCCCATTTAATGGTCTGAAATGATTTACTTCCGCCATTAAAAGGCATTTCTTCCAAAAATCGAACTGAAACGGGATAATGTTTCATTAATTCTAAGATTGGAATAATATCTTGTTCGTTCTGTCCTTCCAGAACAATGAAATTTATACGAACATTAAACCCTTCAGAAATCAGTCGAATCAGATTTTCATGAACGGTATCGTATAGATCACGTCTGGTAATGCGTTCAAAGGTCGCTTTATCAATGGCATCAAGGCTTACATTAACATCCTTAATACCCAGTTCTTTTAATTCTGTGATATAAGGGCCAATTAACGTTGCATTGGTCGTCACCGAAATATCTTTGAGCCCGTCTAATTTTTTTAAATGTCGTAAAAGCAGCATCAGGTCTTTTCTTACAAAGGGTTCACCTCCGGTTATCCTGATTTTATCTATACCCTGGTCCACTAAGATTGTGCTTAAGGTAACAAGTTCGTCTATAGCGAGTAATTTGTCATTCTTCACAAAATCGATTCCCTCTGAAGGCATGCAATAATTACACCTAAGGTTACATCGATCCGTTACGGCCAATCTCAAGTAATTAATATGTCTGTTGTGATTGTCTAAAAGCATGTCTAAATTTTAGCCGCCACTCACCGGTGGAATCAATGCAATTTCGTCATAAGAATTGATTTGGTCATCATCTTGGGCATAGGAGTTATTCACCGCTATGGCCAAAGAAGATAGCTTACCTAATTCTGGATACGATTTATTTAAAAAACTGCGTAATTCCCTTACCGTTTTTGGTATGCTTCTGCCAGTTACGCTTGCAGTAGGTATAGAAAGTGAAGGGCTACCAACGATATCTTTGGTAACCCCGAATAATAAAATTGTCATTATTGTTATCCTAAGATTTCTTTTTCAGGAACTTTTAAAAGTTCGGGTGTCTTACTAAATGGTTGCTGATATAATCTATTGCCGGTCGCAGCTTTAAATGCATTGGCTATTGCCCCGCCTATCGGTGGTAGCGTCGGTTCTCCTAACCCCGTAGGTGATAGCTCATTTTGAATTAGATGGGTTTCTATTTCGGGCGCTTCTCTCATTCGTATTAGACGGTATCTGTCAAAATTATTTGCCACGGGCACACCATTTTCAAATTTAAAATCACCGTACATAGAATGCCCTATTCCGTCTAAAATACCTCCTTCAATCTGATTAATTGCCCCCAAAGGATTTACAACTATTCCACAATCTACTATGCAAGTTATTTTTTTGACAACGGCATTACCATTTTCAATTTCTACATCGGCAACTTGAGCAACATGGGTATTATGACAATAATAGTTTACAAAACCTTGATATACACCTTCTGGCTTTTTGCCCCATCCTGATTTTTCAACTGCCATTTTAATACAGTTTTGCATTCGCTCAGGGTCGTATTGGATACGTTCATCATCGGTTCCTTTAACTTTTTCAAGAAGGTCCATACGAAGTTGTATTTTGTCTACCTCCATCACTTCGGCTAACTCGTCAAAAAAGCTTTGCTCGGCGTATGCAAGAAAATTGGTATATGGCGCTCGCCATGCCCCAGTGGTTATATTACTGTCATAACTAGCAACATCAACTTGATAATTTTCTATGGCCCCGGCCGGGAAGAAATTAGGGATTAACCCGTACATATTATCATTAATGGCAGCTTCTTTAAGATGATACCCTGTGAGCTCACCATCTTTAATCGCAGCTTTGATTCTATATTTTATGGCAGGCCTATATACACCAGTATTCATGTCATCTTCGCGTGAAGAAACCATCTTTACGGGTTTTCTGATGGCATTTGAAATTTCAGCTGCTTCATAAACAAAATCACCATAAAGTCTTCTGCCAAATCCACCCCCCATCCGTGTCATTTCCAAATGAATATCCTCTACATTTCTTCCGAGCATATCGGCAACGGTTTCTGCAGCTGCTGCAGGAGTTTGAACCGGACCAACCAGATTAATCTTGTCATCGGTTACATCTGCAAAGAAATTCATTGGTTCTAGACAGTTATGAGGTAGAAATGGTGATTCATAAGTGCGCTCCAAAACAGTATCGGCTTCTGCAAAAGCCTTTTTAACATTGCCATCTGAACGTAAGGTATTAAAGTTGTTTCCATCTAAAATACTCATGAGCTCTTGGTCGTGCTGTGCTGTGCTTTCTGGGTTATTATCTTCCCAAACTACTTTTAAAGCTTTTTTGGCCTGCATCGCTTGCCATGTGGTCTCTGCTATAACAACTACTTTATCACTGTCAGACAGTCTAACGGACCAGTTTTGGTTGTCACCATTTAAATGAACTCGGGCTTTTTCGCCAATGGTTATAATATCGATTACGCCTGGCATATTCTTAGCCTCTGTATCATCATAGGAAACCAACTTTTGACCAAAAGCCGTTGGTCTTGCCACACAGGCGTAAACCATGCCCTCGGCTTTGTAGTCCAATCCAAATAAAGGTTTGCCCGTTGCTATTTTAGTAATATCCACATTGCCTGCATCCTTACCTATAATTTTGTAATCTTTAGGTTCTTTAAGTTTTACATTTTCTGGAACCTCTAGGGTAGCCGCTTCATTCACAACATCACCGTAGCCTAAAGTTTCTCCTGCCGCATTGCTAATAACGCCTTCACTTGCAGTGCATTCAGATGCATCAACACCCCAACGAGTAGCAGCGGCGTTAATCAACATCTGTTTTGCAGTTGCTCCGGTTTGCCGTAGGGCGTCCCAGCCAAAACGGATGGACTGGCTACCACCGGCAACCTGTCTGACATAATTTTTGGTATCAAGTACACCCTGGGCTACATGCACATTTTTCCAAGCTACATCAAGCTCTTCGGCAATAATCATGGGCATGGAAGTTTTTACGCCTTGCCCAATTTCAGGGTTAGGTGAAAATATAGTTACCGCTCCATTTGAAGCAATCTTGATAAAAGCGTTAAAATCATTGTAGTTTAACTGAGATAAATCTATTGGTGGGGCTACTTTTGGTTTACAGGATTGAAACAAATTAAACCCGATTAACATTCCCCCACCTGCTAGGGTCGAAGTTCGCATAAATGCCCTTCTGCTAAAAGTTGTTTTTGACGTTGTTGACATGATGTTTTTTTGAAACGGTTAGTTAGGACATTTTTTCAGCGGCTATGGCAACCGCTTTTCGTATTCTCGTATATGACGCACATCTGCAAATGTTGCCATGCATAGCATTCTTGATTTCCTCTTCAGTAGGATTATTGTTGTTTTCTAAAAATGCAGAAGCGGTCATAATCTGACCGGCTTGACAATATCCACACTGCGGAACATCAACTTCTTTCCAAGCTTCCTGCACGGGATGGCTACCATCTTTTGACAAACCTTCTATAGTGGTAATAGCTTTTCCTTCTACCTGTTCTAGCGTGGTAGAGCAGCTACGTAACGGATTACCATCAACATGAATGGTACAAGTGCCACACTGGCCTATTCCACAGCCATATTTGGTACCTACAAGATCTAGATGGTCTCTTAAGACCCATAAAACGGGGGTGTCAGAAGCCACATCTACCGTTTTTGATTCACCGTTAACTTTGAGCTGATACGTTGGCATAGGTATTCTTGTATTAAGTGATTATTGATATGATGTTCAAGTTACCAAATTTTATAGGTAAGTTAAGTTTTTTAACAAATCAGCTTTTGATTTAACTTTTCATTAAAACTAATATGCAATTTTCAAATAATTTAAACCGCAAATGTTCGTTAAGCAGAAAGGAACCTTAAAATTTTGAAAATGAAAAGTTATTTCAGTTACGCTATTCTTGTTTTTAGCCTCTTAGTATTTATTTCATGTGGAAACGCCGATGACGACGTCAATTTTGACCTAAATCAGGGCGAACTCGGAGAAGGCAAAGAACCTGATGATTGTCTTAATTTTGGGGAGAATGAGTTGCTGCTTTCTATTCAAGATCAATTTACCACCCTGCCAGGAAAGGTTTCTATTTTATTTAAGGTAAGTGATAATTTGGGCAATCCGGTTTCTGGATTAAC
>CALBVX010000156.1 GCA_937969515.1 uncultured Croceitalea sp.
TTCTTAAAGTATATTGAAAAATGACATTTTAAATGTCAAGCACTTAATCTGTTAGACCTGGCATTATTTTCTGCTCGAAGTTCATATGCCCATTTTATGGCCTTGTCAAGGCTGACAAAATTTCTCATGGAAGCCTTCATAAAAAGTTTTTCGAGAATAGGTCTTTTTCCACGACTAACAACGGCGTAGCCTTTAAGGGTATAACTGTATTTAAAAAATCGCAGCCAATCGCTAGGTACAACAGAATAGGTATGTACTCTGTTCGATATGTAGACAATGTTCTTAACGTTGTCTTCATAGAGATTTGTGATTTCTTCAACAACTTGTTTCGCATGGTCTTCCCAATTGAATATAACACCTTCTTTAATTTCTGCTACTACAAAATCTTCGAATAAATAAAAGTCGCCAAAAGAATAATTGAGCTCTTGAAAGGCATTTTTATAAAATGGGGTTTCTGCTATTTTTTGCATAATACGGCCAATTGATTTGGGAAGACAAATGTAGGCTGCATTTCAAACGCTGAAAAATAGAATTGTTAAAATGTTAATTATTTCGCTGTATTTTAAAGAATTACGAAGAAGTAGTAAGACATCGAATTATTTGATTGGTTCATGGAGTCTTAGATAAAAAAGATAATTGATTTAGTATTCGAAAATCTTTAGATTTAAAAAAGCCCATGTATTTCGGCATCAATTTTATTGATAACGTTTCCTAAATCTTCAGGATTATCAACAAAATTAATGTCGTCGACATCAATAATTAAAAGATTGCCTTTTTCATAGGTATTGGCCCAAGCTTCATAACGTTCATTAAGACGACTTAAATAATCAATAGAGATGCTATTTTCATACTCGCGCCCGCGTTTGTGAATCTGATTTACCAAGTTGGGGATAGAACTACGCAGGTAAATAAGTAAATCTGGTGGCTGCACTAAACTCTCCATTAACTCAAAAAGACTCTTATAATTGTTATAGTCCCTATTGGTCATTAGGCCCATTGCATGAAGGTTGGGGGCAAAAATATGTGCGTCTTCATAAATGGTACGATCTTGAATTACTTTCTTGCCTGCTTCCCTAATTTTTAAGATCTGTCTGTACCTACTGTTCAAGAAATAGATTTGAAGGTTAAAGCTCCAACGCTCCATTTGCGTATAAAAATCATCTAAATAGGGATTGTCTACCACATCTTCAAAATGTGCTTCCCATTTATAATGTTTTGCTAATAAGGTTGTTAATGTGGTTTTTCCTGCTCCAATATTTCCGGCAACGGCAATGTGCATTGTATGGTGTGTTTTAGCTGTATTATTTAAAAACGAGGGGCTGCAATATACAAAGTATATCCAGTTACAGGAAAAAATTAAGTTGAAATACAGATGGGGCTAGCAAATAAGTTTATAGCCGTATCCTCTAACGTTTACAATCTGGATGTTTTCGTCTTTTTTTAACTTTTTTCGGAGTTTGGTGATAAAAACATCCATACTTCTGGCGTTAAAAAAATCATCATCGCCCCATATTTTTTTTAGAATTAAAGAGCGGTCAAGTATTTCGTTTCGTACCTCTGATAAATGAAAAAGAAGTTCTGCCTCTCTATGGGTAAGCGGCACTTCTTCGGTATCGTATGCTAACTTTTGTTTGGTGTAATCAAAAATATAGTCACCGATCTGTATTTTGTCTTTCGTCTTTTTTAAACGATTTCTATTTAACAAGGCATGTATGCGAACAATGAGTTCTTCCATGCTAAAAGGCTTTTTTAGATAGTCGTTACCACCATGTTCAAAACCCTCAACGACATCTTTGGTCTGCGATTTCGCAGTAAGGAATATAATAGGAACATGTTTGTCATTAACCCTAATCTCTTGCGCAAGTTCAAAGCCATCTTTTTTTGGCATCATCACATCAAGTACCAAGAGTTCAGGTTTTTCTTTGAGATAAGTCTTTAGGGCAGTTTCACCATTTTCACAAAAAAGAACTTCAAAATTTCGAGTTTCAAGACTTTCTTTTACGATTTGCCCTAATGCCAATTCATCTTCTGCCAATAATATTTTGATTGGTTGACTCATAAAACAATTTTAAAAATTGTATTTGTAGTATCTGGCACGAGTGAAAGTGAGCCATTGTGTTTCTCAACTATCTTTTTAGCGTAAAAGAGACCTATTCCAAAACCTTTTACATCGTGTCTATTACCAGTAGGAACGCGATAGAACTTATCGAATATTTTTTCGCGTTGGTTCTTATCTATTTTGCCACCGTTGTCGGCAACAGTTATCTCTACGGAATTCAACAGCGAGTTAAGATTGACCTCAATAATGTCTCCACCATATTTTATGGCATTATCAATTAGATTGGCGAGCGCATTTTCAAAATGAAACGGATCTACCTTGGCACTTAAAGTGCTGCTATTGCTCTTAAAAGAAATGGTCTTTTCAGGAGAAAGCATTTTGTATTTTTCAACGAGACCCTTTAGTACCATCACTAAATCGATATCTTCAGTATTAACAATAAGTTTATCACTGTCTAAAGTCGCAGTCTCCAGTAATTTTTCTACCATCAAATGCAATTTTTTAAGCTGTTGCCCAGAAATATTGAGGTATTTCTCGGTCTTCGCTTTATCGTTTGCTTGATTAAAATTTTTAATGCCCTCTATCGCTGTCGAAACAGTTGCAATCGGGGTTTTAAACTCATGGGTAATATTGCTGATGAGGTCATTCTTTATTTCTGCCAGTTCTTTTTGCTTATTAATAATGTGCAGTAAGTAAAACAAGCAGGCAATTATGCAGGCTGATAACAATAATGACAGTATAATGCCCGTAAAACTTCTTTTTAGAATGCTTTTGGTCGGATTAGTGTATTGCAGTTGTAATTTTTGATTGGTCGGTAAATAGGTAGATTTAGAGAATGTGGAAAGGTGTAGGCCTTTCTGTTGTTCTATTTTGTAGCTATCATAAATAGTATCGCTTTTGTAATGATTTAATCCAAAACCTACGTCTATTCTTTTTCGTTCCAACTCCTTCTTTAAAAGCGAATCCATGCTTTGAAAGCTAATAGAATCTTGATTAATAGATATTGTTAGCTTATTAAATAGGCCAGATAGATTGCTAATACTATCACTAATTGTTTTCGCCTTAATGGCAGAAATATTACGAACTTCATTGATATTTACAGATGATAGTATAATTGTTGTATCACTCATCTTACCATCAAAGATGTTAAAATCGTGATTATGCAAAGAGTCTGAATTCTCAATGAATTTAATGGTACTGATTTTAGTTTTAGTGTTGCTGGTGTCAGTTTCAGAATGGATCTGTTTTAAATCAAGTTTAGTGATAAAATCCCCCATTTTTTTTCCAACCGATTCGTAATCAGTGAATGATGAGTCTGTATAGGTGAATATGTCAGTCTTAACAAAATCAGCGTAATAGGCCTCTACCGCATTATCTAAACTTATTTGTACCTCATTCAGCAATCGTTGTTTATTGGTGTTATAGTTTTGAACGTTCCAATAGACCTGTATGCCAATTGTTATTACGATGGTAATCGTAATAAAGTATAGTAATGCTTTATAGTGTTGCTGTTTCACATTTCAAAAGTAAGCACAATAAATAGGCGTAGGGTAATCGGTTAACACTCGTTAACACTGGTTAACCTTGTTTTCGATACAATACTTTCAAATTTGTTGACATAATCACAAAATAGAAAAAATGAAAAAATTCACCATTCTTAGTACCGTATTAGTGCTATTACTTTCTTTTCAGTCTTTTGGTCAAGAAGAAAAAGAAGTATATGCTACTATCAATAGCCTTGGGTTCGAAGTAGACACCTTAGAAGAGTTAAAAAATATTAACTGGAATGATATGACAGCTGTATTTGAAGAAAATGCCCCACAAGACTCCATTGAGGTATCGGTGAAGGTTAAAGATTTAAAATTGAAAAACAAAAACAACCTTGTAATTAATAATATGAAGGTATTGGTCACCGGAATATCTGAAAATAAGAAAGCGGTAATTGAGCAATTAGCAGAAAAAACCGATAGAATGGTCAAGGCCATTGAACGAATGACTGAATAGAAATATTCATTTGTAAATAATAAAAATAACTAATAATGAAGAATACTTTTTACGCATTTATGATTTTACTTTCTATAAAATCATTTGCACAAGATTTTACAGGTTCCGCCATTTACAAGACCGACATGAAAATGGAGCTAAAAATGGATAGTACGGAAACAAGTGCTAATCAAATGGACATGATTCAAGAGCAACTAAGATTTGCTATGCAAAAAGATTTTGAACTCACTTTTAATAAAACCGAATCTAACTGGAGAGAGCTTGAAAAGTTGGATAAGCCGGCAGTTGCAAGCGGTATGAATGTACAAATTCAAATTGTTGGTAATGGTGGAGGCAGTGACGGTCTTCTGTACAAGAATACAAAGACAAAGAAGTCTCTGGAAAGCACAGATGCTTTTGGTAAATTGTTTTTAGTGGCAGATGAGTTAGAACCCGTAGAATGGGAAATGACTTCTGAAACCAAGCAGATCGGCAAGTACACATGCTACAAAGCAATTTCTAAAAGAGAGGTTACAGAAACGGTTTTTTCTGATGTAAATGGAGAAAGCGAAGAAAAAAAGGAAAAGCGTATGCAGACCACAACAGTTTGGTACACACCAGAAATACCTGTTAACCATGGTCCAGAAAGGTATTGGGGTTTGCCTGGTCTTATTTTAGAGGTAAGTAATGGAAGAAGAATTATGATTTGTACTCAAGTGGTGCTAAACCCTGAGAAGCCTGTAACTATAGAGATACCATCAAAAGGTAAAAAAGTAGATGGAGAAGAGTATGAAGCCATTATGAAAGAACATGCCGAAAAGATGAATAAAATGTATGGTGGTGGAAAGAAAAAAGGACAACATTCTTCTTTTGAAATTAGAATAGGAGGATAAGCAAAAAGTATACCTAGTTCTTACAAAAAACAATCAATCAAAAAATGAACAGAATCATTATATCTCTTTGTATAGGGCTAGGCTTTCTATGCCATAATGTAAATGCACAAAAGATAACTTTAGAAGGTAAAGTTTCCGATAGTATCAACAATCCTTTAGAGTTAGCAAATGTTATAGCCATAAAAGAAAGTAACGGTGCCATTGCTTCTTATGGTATCACTGATGACCAGGGCAGGTATAAACTCAATCTGGATAAGGATAGTTTGTACTTATTAAGGGCAAGCTATTTAGGTTTTGAAACCTGGGAAGAACAATTTAAGGCCCTAAACGATTTAGAAAAAGATATTGTGCTCTCCGTTTCACCAAATCAATTGGACGGCGTTACGGTGGTTGAAGATTTTCCAGTTACTATTTCCGGAGATACCATTACGTACAATACGGATTCATTTACAACGGGTAAAGAGAAAAAATTAGAAGATGTTTTAGAAGAGTTGCCTGGCTTTGAAATTAATGATGAAGGACAAATTAAAGTTCAAGGTAAAGATGTGAGCAAAGTTTTGGTAGAGGGTAAAGAGTTTTTTGATGGCGATACAAAAATGGCGACCAAAAATATTCCGGCCAATGCTGTGGATAAGGTACAGGTTTTAAGAGATTTTAATGAGATTGGTCCT
>CALBVX010000157.1 GCA_937969515.1 uncultured Croceitalea sp.
AATTTAAACGGAAAATCAGTTTCTAAAGGGCTTTCTGCAAATTTGGAAACGGTATTCCCCAATGGGTTACGATTTTTGCTTGGTGCCACTTACCAAGATGTGAGCCAAACCGAAAACGGAATTACTACCCAACAAATACTGACCGAACGCTTTACCGGAACTTGGAATGTTTCGTACAACCTTCGCGCTATAGATTTAAGTATTGACTATACCGGTAATTTATATGGCCCCATGCGCTTGCCCCTAATCAGCGATTTAGACCCAAGAAGCGAATTTTCCCCTACCTGGAGTATTCAGAACATTCAATTTACCTACAAAGGAATTAGTAATTTTGAGTTTTATGGTGGCGTTAAGAACTTACTAAACTGGACACCTAATCACAACAATCCGTTCATTATAGCCAGGGCCAATGACCCTTTTGATCAAAATGTTCAGTTTAATGATCAAGGAGATGTAGTTGCCACGGCCGACAACCCTTTTGCGCTCACTTTTGACCCGAGTTACGTTTATGGGCCCAACCAAGGTATTCGGGCATTTTTAGGGATGCGTTATACCATATTTTAATTACAAAGAGTCTAAGGGGCTTTGTATTTTAGAAATACTTCTTGGGCTTACCTTGGTATAAATTTGGGTGGTTTTAATGGAATTATGACCCAACAGTTCTTGAATAAAACGCATATCCGCTCCTGCTTCTAACAAATGGGTCGCATAACTATGGCGTAATCCATGAATGCCTATTTTTTTATGTATGCCCGCCCCCTTCATCGCTCTTTTAAAAACCTGTTGTAAACTAGAGATAGCATAAGCACCACCATATTGACCTTCTAAAAGGTATTCTTTTGGTTTATATTGTAGATAATATTCTCTCAACTTTGGAAGAATAGACTTTGGCAAGGGCACATACCTATCTTTTTTACCTTTGGCCCCAACAATGCGCACTACCATTCTGCTACTGTCTATGTGGTCAAGTTTTATTCTAACTACCTCAGAAACTCTTAAGCCCATACCATAGCACATTTGTAAGGCAATATTGTGCTTACTATTATTGGTTTGATCTATTACTCTTTTTACCTCATGCTTGCTTAACATTTTAGGTAATTTAAGCGGTTTTTTAGGCCTAGGGATGTCAAAGAACATTTTTGGTCGGTGCAGTACCTGTTCAAAATAGAATTTAATGGCGTTAATCTTTCCATTAAGTTTGGCCTCTTTCATTTTCTCTTGCTTTAAGCAATAGAGAAAATAATCTTTTAGTCTGTTGGGGGTTAGATGCTCTACAGGAAAATCATGAAGTAACCTTAGTAAATGCGCAAATTCTGCCAAATATATTCTTTTGGTATGTTCACTATATGCTTTTAAGTTCAGGTGTTGCTGCATAGCTAAATAGGCGTGTTCATTTTGTATGTGAATATTATTTGCCTTTTTTGGTTTAATGGAATTTGGCACCATTTTAAGTTGTTCCCTAACTACTGGTAAATCTGGCAGGTACCAAGATTTTTTTGTTCGACTCCATTTAGCGGAGGGAAATCTTTTTCTAAGTGCTTTGATCAAATCATCATCACGTTTAAAAGAAATGAGAATAACTTTTTGACTTCTATGTGTATCGGGAGTAAATCTGTATTTTGAAAAATTCATACGTGCATTTTGTATATCAAAAATATAAAGATACAATTTAGATATACAAAATACCTGTACGTGTATTTTTTATATTTCTACTATTTGCGGGGTCTAGGAATAAAACATTATTTTAGAGGAAAACAATATAAATACGCATATATTTATGTGTTAGCTGTAATGCGAAAACCGAAAATTTGAGAAATCTTCTTTTAATCATATTGACAATGAGCATATTTAATCTTTTCGGACAAAGTGAACCGAAAAATGACCCATATTGGAACTTTGACGAATCCAGACACTTCAGACCGAATTTAGTTAAAGGAGAATTTTTTAAGCTGACAGGATTTGATTTTGGTTGGTATGTTCTTGAACCTATTTCTGAATATATCAAAGACGAAAAAGGAGAACTAAAAAAAGGCAACACACTATCATACGGACAGAAAGCACTCTATTATTGGTGGTATGTGGATGCCCAAGTTACAAATGGTGGATTCACACAGTTTTACTATAATGGATATGGTAAATATGTACCTACAATCATAAAAGGATTAAAACATATTGGAGATAATAAAATGGCTGGACTTGTAAATAGGTCTTATGATATCTACTTAAAAGAAAACAAAAAAATAAAAGACGCAAGAAAAGGTGGACTACAAGAATTCAGCAATCTTTATAAAGAAATTGAAGACTTTGATGAATTAGACGATGAATATTATGACCTCAATGAGAAGACTATGAAAATCATTGAGAATTATATTCGCAAAAATCCTAATGAAATTTGCCTTGATGAAAATGGTAAAGAATTTGACCTAAACCTTTCTGGTGAACTTAAAACATATTACCCAAATAAAAAAGTAAAAGAAATAATTCCGCTTGCAAATGGTACTCTTTCTGGAGCTTTTAAAAGTTACTATGAAAATGGGCAATTAAAAGATGAAATTCATTACAAAGACGGAGAACAGACCGGAATCAGAACAGAATACTATGAGAATGGAAATATGAAATTTTCAATAACCGAGTCTCAAAAACCTAAAGGAAATTTACACTCTCATTATTATGAAAACGGAAATCTAAAATCAACAGAAATTTATGTTTCGGAGCACGATAGAGATGGTAAATGGATTAGATACTATTCAAATGGTCAATTGAAAAGTGAAACTGAATTCGTTAACAAAGAATTTTTAGTGCAAAATTGTTGGGATGAAGATGGAACTCAAATTCTTAAAGATGGAACTGGTTTATATATTAATGAAAATACCTATTGGGAAGGGTATACACAAAGAAATGAACAAGAATACTTAAACTATAAAAGACACGGAAAACAGTACACTTACAATAATGACAAACTCACTTTATACCAAGAAATGAAAGATGGTAAAGAACACGGAATTACTAAAACCTACGATGATGAAGGAAATCTCAAAGAAGAGATAGTATATGAAAATGGAGTTGAAAAAACACGAAAAGAATATAAAAACTAAAAAGCACTACAGCTAACAATGTATATAAAAAATAGGCGAA
>CALBVX010000158.1 GCA_937969515.1 uncultured Croceitalea sp.
GCGGTCTGGACGGGACTCGAACCCGCGACCCCCTGCGTGACAGGCAGGTATTCTAACCAACTGAACTACCAGACCTCGCTTTTAGCGGAGGCAAATATACCTACACTTTTTCATATCAACAACCTTTTTTTGTATAAAATCTCACTAATTAAATTTTTGACGTTCCGTCATAAAGGTGTTCAATACGTTGGAAAAATTAGAAGCAACATCTACTTCTACATATTTTATTTTGTATTTTGAGCATTTAAGTTTTAAGTTTCTTAAATAATCGGTTACTTTTTCTTCGTAACGTTGTTTGATATTTTCTGCATACAGGTCAATATGTTTACCGGTTTCTACATCAAGAAAACGCTTAGGGCTATTGTCAAAATTAAAGTTTAGTTCACGGTTTCTGTCCAATATGTGAAATAGCACTACTTCGTGCTTGTTGTATTTTAGATGACGAAGGGCTTCAAAAAGTTTAGTTTCTTCAACTTCTGTTTGAAACATATCGGAAAAAAGAAAAATTAAACTTCGACGTTTGAGTTTTTCTGTAATCTGATGTAAATAATGATAAGGTCGGGTGTCTTCTGCCGGATTTTCGTTTAAAACAACAGTGTTGAGTTTGTCCAACAGCATTTGAAAATGGCGTTCACTACTTTTTTCGTTTACATAAAAACTATAGGTATCAGAATAAATACTTAAACCAACAGCATCTCTTTGCTTTTTAAGAATATTCATTAAAGAAGCAATAGCCAAAACACCAAAACCTATCTTATTTAAATTATCGATTGCTAAGTTTTTGACTTTGGGGTAGTACATTGAGGCCGAATTATCCAAAATCATATGGCAACGCAGATTGGTTTCCTCTTCGTAACGCTTAGTGTATAGTTTATCGGTGCGAGCGAAAAGTTTCCAATCTATGTGTTTGGTGCTTTCTCCGGTATTGTAAATTTTATGCTCGGCAAATTCTGAAGAAAATCCGTGAAACGGACTTTTATGGATGCCACTGATAAAGCCTTCGACCACTTGCTTTGCCAAAAGTTCAAGATTAGAAAATAGTTTGGCCTTATTTAGCTCAGATTTGATATCCATGAAAAACTAAGATAAAATAAAAAGGTCTGGCAATGGCCAGACCTTTTCTAAAATTTAACGATTGCTAACTATTATAATAGGGCATCGATAGCATCGGTATATACTTTCTTAGGAGATACCCCTACTTGACGACTAACAATTTCGCCATCTTTGAAAACCAATACCGTTGGAATGTTACGTACGCCGTATTTGGCTGCGAATTGTTGGTTTGCATCTACATCTACCTTACCAACAACAGCTTTACCATCGTATTCTGTACTTACTTCGTCAATAATTGGACCAACCATACGACATGGGCCGCACCAAGCTGCCCAAAAATCTACTACTACTGGTTTATCACTTTTTAAAACAACTTCGTCAAAAGTTGCATCTGTTATTTCTAGTGCCATGTTTTTTTATTTACTATTTCGCAAAGTTAGTCAAATACAGGGGTGTTTCCTTACGGGTTTAACATTCGTTTTGGTTATTGGTATATCAGTAAAACTTATATTAATTAAGTTTATAGTGCACCTCTTGCTCCTCCAATGTATGCAATAATTCACTTGTTATATTTACTTTTTGTTTTCTGCTGGATAGGCTTAATTTTATTTCCTCTTCCATTTCATAAACAATAAAATTTAAAGGATGACTGCCTTTATGAGAACGCAAGGTGTCTTTTAAGGCCATAATCCGTTTTTCTTGCAAGGCAGCAATATCAAGTTTTATGGTCAGTTTCTTTGCATAAGAATCCATGACGTCTTGCAATTGCTTAAAGTCATTGTATTGAAGTCGAGGATCTCCCTTTTTACCGGTTTCTCTATTTGTCCACCCTTCACGCACAAATACTTTGATATAGGCAAAAGAGTTGATCATTAAAAAGTGCCTGAATTTTAGATATTCTTCCCCAAAAATTCGAAACTCATGCGTATCGGTGTAATCTTCTAGGGTAAAAGCTGCCCATCCTTTCCCATTTTTAGAAATACGGTGTTGCACATCGGTAATCACGCCCGCAAAAGACAGTTCGCGATTTACGTAGCCATCTAGGTCGTCTTTAAAAACTGATACGCTTGTATTACAGAAAGCGGTAATTTCTTTTTTGAAATCATCTAGGGGGTGACCAGAAAGATAAATGCCTACGACCTCTTTCTCTCGTCTTAGTTTTTCCATAGTGCCCCAATCTTCGCATGGGGGAACCGTCGGTTCTGGAATTTGCACTTCGCTGGCATCACCAAATAGACTGACTTGTGAAGAGTTTTCATTTTCTTGAAACTTTGCGCCGTATTTGATTACTTTTTCAAGAAACGAAATGCCATCACCTTCGTCATGAAAGTATTGTGCCCGTAAAGTATCGCCAAAAGAATCAAATCCACCAGCGACCGCTAAATTTTCAAAGGCTTTTTTGTTCGCGGCACGTAAATCGATGCGTTTGGCCATATCAAAAACCGATTTGAAGGGGCCATTCTCTTTGCGTTCATCTACAATGGATTGTACGGCAGAACGGCCAACTCCTTTTATGGCACCCATTCCGAAACGCACGGCGTAGTCTTTGTTTACCGCAAATTTATAGAACGATTCGTTTACATCAGGGCCAAGTACATCTAGGCCCATGCGTTTACATTCTTCCATAAAGAAAGTTACCTGCTTAATGTCGTTCATATTGTTAGACAAAACCGCTGCCATATATTCGGCAGGGTAGTGGGCCTTAAGATAGGCTGTTTGGTAAGCAATATATGCGTAGCAGGTAGAATGGCTTTTATTAAATGCATAAGATGCGAAGGCTTCCCAATCTTTCCATATTTTCTCTAAGACTTCCCTCGGATGTCCGTTCTTTTCTCCGCCATCTAAAAATTGCGGTTTTAATTTTTGTAGTAGGGCAAATATCTTCTTACCCATGGCTTTTCTTAGCACATCGGCATCACCTTTAGAGAAACCTGCAATCTTTTGTGACAAACGCATCACCTGCTCTTGATAAACCGTAATGCCATAGGTGTCTTTTAGATACTCCTCCATTTCAGGAAGGTCATAGGTTATCTCTTCCTCACCATGTTTACGGGCGATAAAACTGGGAATGTATTCCATTGGTCCTGGACGATACAAAGCATTCATGGCAATGAGATCATCAAAAACCGAAGGTTTAAGGTTTTTCATATGCTTTTGCATCCCCGGAGATTCGTATTGAAATATACCAACCGTATCACCACGTTGAAACAATTCATAAGTTTTCTCATCATCTAGAGGAAAATCATCTGGCACCAAATCTTCACCGGTTCTTGCTTTTACAATTTTAACCGTGTCTTTAATAAGTGTCAAGGTTTTTAATCCTAAGAAATCCATCTTTAGAAGCCCGGCACTTTCTACTACGGAGTTATCAAACTGGGTGACATATAAATCAGAATCTTTTGCAGTGGCAACTGGTACGAAATTGGTAATATCATCTGGTGTAATAATAACGCCACAAGCGTGTATTCCTGTATTTCGCAATGACCCTTCTAGAACACGGGCCATATTTACAGTTCTACCTTCTAAATCATCTCCTTCTGAAATATTGAGCAATTGATGAACCTTATCTAGGTCATCAGCTCTAAATTTCTTTTTTAAGTCCGCATCCGACTGCCCAAAAATCTTACCTAATTTAGACATGGTCGGAATCAGTTTGGCAATACGGTCGGCATCATTCAACGGTAAATCTAAAACACGAGCGGTATCTCTAATGGATGATTTAGCGGCCATAGTACCGTAAGTAATAATCTGAGCTACTTGGTTGGCGCCGTATTTATTGATGACATACTCCATCACACGCCCACGTCCCTCATCATCAAAATCAATATCGATATCGGGCATTGAAACCCTATCTGGATTTAGGAATCGCTCAAAAAGTAAATCGTACTTAAGCGGGTCTATATTGGTGATTTTTAAACAGTATGCAACTACGGAACCTGCTGCCGAACCACGACCAGGCCCAACGGAAACATCCATATTACGCGCTTCGCGAATAAAATCTTCTACGATTAAAAAATAACCTGGATAACCGGAGTTTTCAATTGTTTTTAGCTCAAAATCTATTCGTTCTTTAATTTCATCCGTTACCTCCCCATAGCGTTTTTCCGCTCCTTTGTAGGTGAGGTGTTTTAGATATGCATTTTCACCTCTTTTGCCTCCATCAATTGTGTCTTCTTCTACCTTAAACTCGGCAGGAATATCAAACTCGGGTAACAAAACGTCACGGGCCAGATCAAAAGCTTCTACTTTGTTTACAATCTCTTGCAGATTTAATATAGCTTCTGGAATGTCTTTGAACAAGGTCTTCATTTCATCAGAAGACTTGAAGTAGTATTCTTGGTTAGGTAGACCATAGCGGTAACCACGCCCCCTACCTATGGGTGTGGTCTGTTTTTCACCATCTTTTACGCATAACAGAATATCGTGGGCTTCTGCATCTTCTTTGTTACCATAATAGGTGTTGTTCGATGCAATCAATTTTACATCGTGCTTTTTGGCAAATTCTAAAAGTACCTTATTGACACGGTCTTCATCTTCTTGCCCATGGCGCATGATTTCAAGATAAAAGTCCTCTCCAAATTCTTGTTTCCACCATGACATGGCATCTTCGGCTTGTTTTTCGCCCACATTGAGTACTTTGCCGGGTATTTCTCCATACAGGTTTCCAGAGAGTACAATGATATCTTCTTTGTATTGCTGTATTACCTTTTTATCAATTCTTGGAACGTAATAAAATCCGTCGGTATAGGCAATAGAAGACATTTTTGCCAAGTTGTGGTAGCCGTTTTTGTTTTTGGCCAGCATTACAATCTGGTATCCGTAGTCTTTTACATTTTTATTGGTATGGTCTTCACAAACAAAAAACTCGCAGCCAATAATCGGGGTAATGTTTTTAGCTATCTCTGGCTCTCCTTTTTCTTTGGCCTCGGCATTTTTTTCAGCAACCGTTTTATTATGCGCTTTTACTTCTTTTACAAAATGAAAGGCGCCCATCATATTGGCATGATCTGTTAAAGCTACTGCCGGCATATTGGCGTTAGCGGTTTGCTTTACCAGTTCTTTCATCGACATTGTAGATTGCAAAACAGAAAACTGTGAGTGATTATGCAGGTGTACAAAATCAACACCGGCTAAATCTTTAGCATTTTCCTTAAGCTCTTGTTCCGATATTCCACCGGTATCCTTATTCCAAAAGGCATCAGCTATTTTTTTTGATGCTTTCTTTAGGTTAATGTGCTTTAATCCAATAAGCGGAATTTCTTGCGGATTTGCTTCCGAAAAATTTTGAAAATAATCGGGTTGAACGTCTAACTGCTCCTTGGTATATTGTTTTCTTCGTACAAGCTCTAAGAAACAGCGGGTCGTTGCTTCAACATCTGCGGTGGCATTGTGGGCTTCGGCAAAAGGTTCGTTAAAAAGATACTCATGAAGTTCCGTAAGGGTAGGAAGCTTGAATTTACCTCCACGCCCTCCTGGTATTTGGCAGAGTTGGGCCGTATGTTCCGTACAAGTATCCAATACGGGTAAATCTTGTAAGGGATTAGCAACGTTTTCTCGATGGAACTCCGCTCCCATAATGTTAACGTCAAAGCCAACATTTTGCCCGACTACAAATTTGGCTTTGGCCAAGGCTACATTAAAACGTTCTAAAACTTCATTTAGCGGTATTCCTTCTTCTTCTGCAAGCGCAGTTGAAATTCCATGAATTTGCTCTGCTTCATAAGGAATATTAAACCCTTCTGGTTGTACCAAATAATCTTGATGCTCTATGAGATTACCAAGCCCATCATGTAATTGCCATGCAATTTGAATACAACGTGGCCAATTATCAGTATCGGTTATAGGGGCGTCCCAACGTTTGGGAAGACCAGTGGTTTCGGTATCGAAGATTAGGTACATATATTTAAATCTGTCAGTTCGGGCGGAGGCGAGAACCTATTAAAAAGTAAGGAATAAAAATAGCTAAAAAGCTTATTTAGGTAAAAGAGAGTTGTAAGGAGTTATTAACTAAAAAACTGTATTTTAGAACATCAACGACCAATTCAATGAAACTCACACTTCGTTTTTTGTTCTTTTTACTTTTCAGCTGTTTTTATTTTACTTCTTCGGGTCAGCAAGTTAGTAAGACGGATAGTCTTTTGCTCCTTTTAGAGCATGCAGAGGTAGATACCCTAAAGGCCAGGCTGTATTTGGCGTTGGGAGACACCTACAAACTAACCAATCCATTAAAAAATAATGAATATGCCAATTTAGCGTATAAAATTTACAAGAAGCACAATGACCAAAAGGGTCTTGCAGAAGTTTTTTATGCCAAATATTATTATTCTTATGTGGTAGGAAATATTGATTCTGCTTACCATTATTTAGATAAATCTATTTCAAAGTCTTTATTACTTAAGGACTCTATAACAGCTGCTTCAAGAGAATTTAATAAGGTTTATAAGTACTATACAAGTGGAAATCCGGAAGAAGCAGAAAATTTAATAAAAAAACTAACTCCAGTTTTCCTTAAATATGAAGATTCAATCATGTTGGCAAGAACCTATATATTAAAGGGTATGATTGCAAACTCAAAAGGCTATGCTAATTTAGGTTTAGAAGAATATTTAAAAAGTTTAAAAATTTCTCGCCAACTAAATGAGAAATTACAGATAGCAGAAGCGCTATTTGGCATTGGCCATATATACCTTGAGACAAAGGACTACCAAAAATCAATTGGATACTTTTTAGAAAACTTGGCCATTGGAGAACAAATTAACCTGCCACAAAGTGTGGCGCAATCATCAAACTTTATTGGCTTTGCATATTTAGAATTGGGTCAATATAAAGAGGCGAAAGAATATTTTGATAAATCCTTAGGTAAATCTGAAGAGGTTGGGTTTCAGTATAACATTGGAAAAACGCAATCACATCTTGGGCAGCTCAAATTAAAACAAGATAAATATGAAGATGCTTTTCAACACTTTTTAAAAGCCTATGATATTTTTAAAATGATGAATATACTTCCTGAACAAGCTGTAGTTGTTTATTATTTAGGCAAACTACATTTGGATAAAAAGGAATTTAGCGCTGCAATTTCAAAATTTGATGAGGCCATAGAAATAGGCAAAAAGACTAAAGAAGCTGATGTTCTTAAAGATTCATATTTACAAAAATCACTTGCTCTAGAAAAACTTGGAGACTCAAAGGGAGCGCTAGAATACTTTAAGAAAAATAAAGTTCTTAATGATTCAATATTCACCGCTAAGAACAGTCAAAAAACGAAAGAGTTACAAATCATGTTTGAAACTGAGCGAAAAGAACAACAAATTGCCCAACAAAAAGTTGAAATCAACTTATTAGAAGAACAGGAAAAACTAAGCCGATTGCAAAAAATTGCCTTAGGGGGTGGTTTGGGAATTTCATTAATTGCATTGGGTTTTGGTTTTTATGGATTTCGCCAGCGTAACAAACGTAACAGGTTGGAGAAAGAAAAGATTGAAACAGAACTGGCCTTTAAGAAAAAAGAGCTCACCACACATGCGCTGCACTTGGCCAAAAAGAATGAGGTGTTGGAGCAGGTAAAGCAAAAGGTAAAGGAGCTTAAGTTGGTTGAAAACATTGAAAAGGGATATCAGACACTAGTTCAGACCATTAATTTTGACCAGCAAGACGATAAAGCTTGGGATAGCTTCACACAATATTTTGAGGCCGTGCACAAGGATTTTGCTAAACAGGCAGTGGCAAAATATCCCGATATCTCAAAAAGCGAACTTCGCCTAATTACACTTATAAAGATGAACCTCTCATCAAAAGAGATTGCCAACATTTTGAATATTTCTTCCGATGGCATTAAAAAGGCACGCCAACGTTTACGTAAAAAAATGAACCTTTCACCCGAAGAATCTTTGGAAGCCACAGTGATGGCTATTTGATTTTTATTTTTTTAGCCCTTGAAAAACCCTATAAAGTAAGAGAATTTCAAGGCGTACCCTTTTTGTACCCCTTCTAAAAGTAAGCGTACCCCTTTCGTACCCCTTGTAATTTTTTAAGGATGAAAACACAATTTTAGGTTTGCGGTGTTGAGATTCAACATTCAAGTTTTGTGGTCTTGCTCGGTTAGCTATCGGGCAGGTCTCACAAAACAGAAGTTAAAAATGAACCGCAAAACTATTCTTATGAAAACGCAAAACAAAAATGTAAAGGAGGTATTTGACAGATTCAAAATGCCAACTATCTTCTTATTTCTATCACTATTTTTTACAATAGCTTGTAGCAAAGACTCAACGGCAGAGCCTAATGAAGTTGCAGAACCCGAGGTTGAAATCGGAGCCATTACCCTTAACAAAACCGAGTTGGAACTTAAAAAAGGAGAGTCTGAACAGCTCTCCGTAACCAGTGATATTGCAGGCCAGAATATTGAATGGTCCATCAACGAAACATCAGTGGCTACCATCGCAAATGACGGTACTTTGACTGCTACCGGCAATGGAAAAGCCATTATAACTGCCACAGTTGGTTCACAAAGCACCACTTGTGCCTTACTGGTAAGTGTAGATGTTTATGTAGCGGGCTACGAAGACTTGAATACCATAACGGTCGCCAAATACTGGAAAAATGGCGAACCGGTAGCGCTTACCGATGGTAGTTTGGGAGCAAAAGTATATACCATCGCCGTAGACGAGAACAATGTGTACACCGGTGGGTATGAATCTAACGGCCAACATGTTGTGGCTACAAATTGGGTAAACACTACCCAAACGGCATTAGATAGTGGAGAAACGGGCAGTATAGTCGTCGGGGGGTTTTTAGATGGCAGTGATGTGTATCATACTGGGAACAAAATAGCAGCAGGGTCCACAAATGTAAGTACCTATTGGAAAAATGGCACTGAGGTTGCTCTTACAGATGGCTCAAGAAAAGCTTCTTCGGCAAGTATCTTTGTAACCCCTGAGAATGTATTTGTATCAGGTGCCGAGAATAATGGCAGTTTTAACGTAGCCAAATACTGGCGTCATGAAAGGAGTTCTGGCACCATATTCGAAAATGTACTTTCAAGTCCTTCCACTGAAGCCTATGCTTTTGATATTGCGGTTGATGGTGAAGATATCTATGCCGTAGGCTATATAGAAAATGCGGGTGGTAATAGAGAAGCTCGCTACTGGAAAAATAAGGAGGAATTTTCTTTAGAAACGGCAGAAGAAGGATCAGAGGCTTATGCCGTGATGGTTCACAATGGTGATCTTTATATTGCAGGCTATGTCACTAATGGAAACACCAAGGTGGCCACCTATTGGAAAAATGGAACTCCCATTGTCTTGTCTGATGGTGCCAAAAATGCTGTAGCCAATCAATTTACCCTTTCTGATGATGATGTGTATGTAGCGGGCTGGGAAAATATAGGTCCAACCTACGCCGCCACTTTATGGCTTAACGGGTCCGCTATATATTTAACCGACGGCACCAATGATGCCGAAGCTCTTTCCATTACAGTGTATTAACATTTCTGTTCATCTCTTTTTAAATATAATTGGCAGCATAGCCTAGCTGTGCTGCTCAAAAACGAAATTTATGAAACTCTATATAAAACGACTTAGGCATTTTAACAACGGTTTATTGGTGCTTGCCCTGTTCTTCTTTGCTGCTTGCAGCAAAGAAGGAACTGATGAAATGGTACAACCGGAAGCACCGATAAACTTATTGCTGAATGAAACGAAATTGAATTTAAACGTAGGCGATACCTTTCGGTTATCGGCAACGGGTATTACTGACAAAGAAACTATACAATGGTCTAGCAGCGATACCGATATAGCTACGGTCGAAGATGGTCTAGTAACCACTTTAAAGGGAGGCAATGCCCTAATCACCGCACAAGTGGGTACGGCAAAAACCACATGCAGGGTTAACGTGGCCCCTGATGTGTTTATGGTGGGCGTGAAATATGCCATTGAAGAGGGTGGCAGCACAACAAATTACAAATATTGGAAAAATGAAATAGAATACACCTTGGAAGGAAATGGTACTGATATTTTTGTAGAGGGCGATGATGTTTACATTGCCGGCAGCATCAGGATAAATGATACCCGCTGGGTAGCTTGCTATTGGAAAAATGGCGAACGCTTTAACTTAACCGATGGCTCATCGTCTTCAAGAGCAAACAGCATTTTTGTTAAAAATGGTGATGTATACATTGCCGGTAACATATATGACGGTGATAAGGGGCTGGCAACACTTTGGAAAAATGGCGAAGCTACCCAGTTATTGGGCAATTTCGCTTCTAGTGCCAAGCGTGTTACTGTGGACAACAATGATGTTTATGTCTTGGTTACCTTAGAAATGGTAGGCTTTTCAACTGCCTCTGCATACTTTAAAAATGATGAGCTTATTCAATTGACTAGCGGCACTTTAGACTCTGATGTTAATGATATTTTTTTGGTAAATGGAGATGTTCATGTTGTTGGGTGGTTATATAATGGCTCTTATGCAGTTGCCCAGTATTGGAAAAATGGTCAACCGATTGCCCTGGTAGATGAGAGTGAATACTCTAGGGCATCATCAGTTTTTGTAGAAGACAATCAAGTTCATATCGTTGGGGTTTCTGGCGGAGGGGCTACAGATAATTCTAACGCAACCTATTGGAAAAATGGAGAAGAAATCCCATTACAAGATAGCTCCAGTTCATATGCCAATAAAATTATTGTAGTAAAAGGTATAGCCCATATTGTAGGGGGGTATATCCCAAATACTACAGCCTATGGTCGATATTGGGTTGATGGTCAACTTACCAACCTACCCCAAAGTATAGGGATAAACTCCTTTTTTATTCGCTAACCATATTTGAATACATTATGAAGTCCTATACAAATCCTTTGTACATTTTTATTTCGTTTTTGATGCTGTTCCTAGCCTGTAGCAAGAATGAGGTAATTAGCGAACCCACGCAGGAAATTGGTGAATTGGAACTCAATTTTTCAACCCTTGAAATGAACGTGGGCGAAAAACAGCGTCTGGCCGTGTTAACTGATATTGGTTCCGCCGTAATAAGTTGGTCTAGCGGAGATTCCACAAAGGTTTCCGTTAACGAATATGGGCACATTACTGCCCTCTCAGGTGGCGCCGTTTCAATTATAGCCCATGTTGGTGAGAATAGCACAACATGTCACATAAAGGTGAATCCAGATGTTTATATTGCAGGTCATGAAAATGAAAAACCTTGTTATTGGAAAAATGAAAAAAAAGTACAACTGAGCAAAAATAGTGGGCAAGCCTTGTCCATTTTTGTAAAAGGTGAAGATGTGTACGCTTGTGGTTACGAAATTATCGATAGAAGCCGGCAGGCCGTCTTGTGGAAAAATGGGAAGGCCACCTACTTAAGTGATGATGTTTACTATAGTCGAGCAGTTGACCTTTTTATCTATGAAAATGACATTTACGTTCTTGCCACAGGGGCGGGAGTTGCTTACTGGAAAAACTATGAAAAAGTAATTGTTAATACTGATAGCCAGACCAGTGCCTCGTCAATATATGTTTCAAAAGAAGATGTCTTTATAGCGGGCACTACAAACGAAGAAAGGAGACGCGGAAATGCAGTTTACTGGAAAAACACCCAAGAACATAAATTAGATTTTGCCAATAGTGGAACCCGTGCCAGAGCAATAGCAGTAGAAAACAACAACATTCATGTACTCGGACGTGTTACGGGTTTCGAGGACAGAAGCAGATACTGGAAAAATGGCAAGTTAACGCCTATTTCGAATACCGCGCTAAACAAGGATATGGAACCTCAAGATCTTTTTGTGACACAAAACGACGTCTATATTTTGGGGTTAGACTTTAGTGATACAAGTTTCCTTGCCAAGTACTGGAAAAATGGAATTGAAATACCCCTAAGTGATGGCAGTAAGAGTTATTTTCCCCAGTCAATTCAAGTTCTTGATGATGACGTCTACGTCACTGGTGTGGAGGGCACGCATCGTTTTGGAGGGAAACCCGTTTATTGGAAAAATGGTGAAATTACGTATTTAAGTGATAATTATGGTGCAG
This sequence comes from uncultured Croceitalea sp., assembly GCA_937969515.1. GTDB lineage: Bacteria > Bacteroidota > Bacteroidia > Flavobacteriales > Flavobacteriaceae > Croceitalea > Croceitalea marina. The sequence continues at coordinate 12,076 of CALBVX010000158.1, forward strand.
CTGCTTTTTCACTACACCTAAATTAAATATGTAAATGAATTATAGGGTAATTCTTGTTTTGTTAACTCTTTAAAAAAAACTATTAAAAGGAATAGCTAATTATGGTTTTAAGGAAACTAGAGCTATAAAGGTTTATCAACCAAAAAAAAGCTGGGCATTAGCCCAGCTTTTACATATCAATCAATCAAAACAACCTATTATGAGACTGCATTTTCATAGAGGTCGGCCGTTTCGAGCGTTTCTCTAATCGCATTGCGTTGTCTCATTAATAAACTTTCCGTAGATGGTGGTAATACGAACTCTTTGTCATGTAAGATGTCATTGTAGGTTTCAATGGCTTCTTCTTCACCACGTTTTACCTCTTCTAACATTGCTTCTTCATTTTCGTTGTTAAATAACGATTTGAAATCAATCCATGTTCTGTGTAATTTTCCTTTTAAGCTTCCTCCTTTTTCTGGCTCTTGGCCAAATGCTTTGATTTCAGCCTTTAGCTCATGCCCGAAATCATATCGTTGTTGAGCTCTTTTTGTAAAGAATTCTTTGATAATCGTATTGTTTACCTTTTCCGCTACTTGCTTAAAGCCTTTTTCGGCGTCATAGGTTCTTTCTAATAAATCGTTTAATTTGTTCGACATTTCAATTGTGTACTTCATAATATTCATCTTCATTTTTAATTCATCTGTTATTGTCTATCAATAACTACACTATTTAACTTACAGCTTTTTTGCAAAATGTCAAGTAAATACAGGGGTTTAACAAAGATTTAGAGGATCGGGACCGTAGTGTTAAAGAGATTTAACTTTCTAAGGCTGTAATAGTTGAATATTTTAAAATTAAATGTATTTTTGCACCCGCTTTGTACATAAAGTGATTAAAAGAATTAATAATCTGGGTCGGGCACCCTACAAATTAATGTGATATGCCAGTAAAAATTAGATTGCAACGCCACGGTAAAAAAGGAAAACCATTCTATTGGATAGTTGCTGCGGATTCTCGCGCAAAAAGAGACGGTAAATTTTTGGAAAAATTAGGAACTTATAATCCTAATACAAACCCTGCTACGATTAATGTAAATGTAGACAGTTCTGTTCAATGGTTAAGCAATGGAGCACAACCTACAGATACTGCAAGGGCAATTTTGTCATACAAAGGAGTGCTTATGAAGCATCACTTATTGGGTGGTGTTCGTAAAGGAGCATTTACCGAAGAGCAGGCTGAAGAAAAATTTCAAGCTTGGGTAGCCGAGAAAGAAAAGTCGGTTGCTGCTAAAGTAGATGGTCTTGATAAGGCACAGGCAGATGCGAAAGCAAAAGCACTAGAAGCCGAAAAAGAATTTAGCGAAAAAAGAGCCGCTGCTGCATTGCCGGAAGTTGAAGAAGCTGCAGAAGAAGTAGTTGAAGAAAGTACGCCAGTTGTAGAAGAAGTTGCTGCAGAGGCAACTGAAGTTGCAGAAGAGGTTAAAGAGGAAGTAGCTGAGGCCGTAGAAGAAGTTAAGGAAGAAGCTCCTGCAAAAGTAGAAGCTAAAGCCGAAGAAGCTGCTCCAGAGGCTAGCTCAGAAGAAGAATAGAAGTATAAGGCTATGCACAAGGAAGATTGTTTCTACCTAGGCAAAGTCGTTTCAAAATATAGTTTCAAAGGGGAGGTATTGGCTAAAATCGATACCGATGAACCGGAGATTTACGAAAACATGGAATCAGTTTTTGTTTCACTTGGGAACAATCTGGTTCCATTTTTTATTGATAGATGTCGCTTACATAAATCAACCTTACTTCGTATTGACTTTGAAGAAGTAAAAGATGAATCTGCTGCGGATAGAATTTTGGG
>CALBVX010000159.1 GCA_937969515.1 uncultured Croceitalea sp.
AATCTAACTACGCAATACTAACTGCTAAATACTATAAAAAATGGCCAATCTTAAGGAAATACGAAATAGAATAGCATCGGTATCTTCAACCATGCAGATTACCAGTGCCATGAAAATGGTATCTGCTGCAAAATTGAAAAAGGCCCAAGATGCTATTACGGCGATGCGCCCTTATTCCGACAAGTTAACTGAACTTTTACAAAGTTTAAGTGCTAGCTTAGATGGGGATGCAGGCAGTAAATATGCCGACAACCGCTACGTAAACAAAGTATTGGTAGTTGCAATTACCTCTAACCGTGGACTTTGTGGCGCTTTCAATACAAATATTATTAAACAGTGCACAGTATTGTTAAACACCTATACTGGTAAGCAGGTTGATTTTATTACTGTTGGTAAAAAGGCGAATGATGCTTTAAGTAGAAATAATACTGTACTTTCTAACCATAGTGAAGTTTACGATGATTTGACTTTTGATAATGTTGCAGTAATAGCAGAAAGCCTAATGCAACGTTTTACAGAAGGGGAGTACGATAAAATTGAATTGGTGTATAACAAGTTCAAGAATGCAGCTACTCAAATCATAATGTCAGAACAGTTTTTACCAATTGTTCCAGTTGAGGGTGATACTTCTGGAGCTGCCGATTATATTTTTGAGCCATCAAAACCAGAGATTGTAGAACAACTGATTCCGAAATCATTAAAAACGCAGTTGTATAAAGCCATTCGCGACTCGTTCGCGAGTGAACATGGTGCCCGTATGACCGCAATGCACAAGGCGACGGATAACGCAACTGAGTTAAGAGATCAGCTGAAGCTGACCTATAACAAAGCAAGACAAGCGGCGATTACCAATGAGATTTTAGAAATTGTTGGTGGAGCTGAGGCTTTGAATAATTAAGAAACTATTTTTTCCTTAAAAAGGGAATCAAAAGTAAAAAGACTCCGGTTTAGGAGTCTTTTTTATTTGGCACTACTTTTGGTTTAGTATCTTTATAATCGTTAAATGAGACATATGAGAATCTTTACCTATACAATCTTAGCAATGGTCTTTTCCTTATCAGGATGTTCATCACAAAAAAAACTGGTTAAAAATGTACCCTTTGAAATGGGCCAAGCTACTTGTCAATCATGGACTGGAGGCAGGCCTGAAAGTGGGTCTGGAATAAAACTGGAAATACCTGTGCTTTCAGATAAAATGGACAACATCAAAATGCAACAAGCTTTTTTTAGAGGTAAAATTGCTGATATCAACATGGAAACAAGGGAAGGTAACCGGATTGCAACAGCAAATTTCATGAAGGTGAATTCTGAAAAACAAGATATCATTATGCACGAAGACGCTAAACAAGAAGTTGGTAATCAGCCCCCAAAATTACAAGAGAAATTCCCTTTTGAAATTTCAGCGGATGAGTGTGTTGTTAGCTATATTGATGGTGATCAAATAAAGTATTTCAAAATAGAAGGTGTAAAAGAGAAAAAACCATTGCTTTATCAATAGTTAAAGCCACTACTTTTGAACAAAGAAGGTTTATGACTACTTTTATGAAAACATATAGCCCTGAAGTTTAACTTCGGGGTTTCTTTTAAACGCACGTTTTCTATTGAATCCGCTCAAAAAGCTATTTAAGCAAACAGCAATCTACGGTTTGGCAACGGTGTTGCCAAGGATGATGTCTTTTTTGTTGCTTCCACTATATACTGGTGTTCTTGCGACGGCTGGCTATGGAGAAATTTCAATAATATTCGCATGGTTTGCAATTTTCAATGTGTTACTGGCTTATGGAATGGAAACAGCCTTCTTCAGATTTTATAACGGTAAAGACAGTAAGCAAATAGTGGTCTCTACATCTCTAGTTTCCATTTTAGTGACCACCATTTTATTTGTATTGGTTTCATTTTTATTCCAACATGGAATATCAACCGTAATAGAAATACCTTTAAAATTTGTTCAATATTCAATTGTTATTCTGGCCTTAGATGCATTAGTAATTATACCTTTTGCATGGTTAAGGGCCAATGAGAAACCAATGAATTATGCAATAATTAAAATCCTAAACGTAGCAATCAATTTAGGATTGAATCTTTTCTTCCTTTTGCTTTTGCCAAAATTAGCAGGTAATAATCCAGAAGGGATATTAAGTGCCCTATATAAACCGGACTTTGAAATTACATACATATTTATTGCAATGCTTATTTCTAGTGCCATAACATTAGTTTTAATGCTCAAGCTTTACGTAAGTTCTAATTATAATTTCGATAAAGATTTATGGCTTAGGATGATGAAATATTCTTTGCCAGTTTTAATTGCTGGGATAGCTTTTACAATTAATGAAGTTTCCAATAGAATTCTATTAGATGAATTATTGCCAGAGCAAATTGCCAGAAGTGAAGTTGGAAAATACTCCGCCTGCTTAAAACTTGCGCTATTTATGACATTATTTGGCACAGCTTTTAGAATGGGGATTGAACCTTTTTTCTTTAGTCACGCGAAAACAGAAAACCCTCAGAAAACCTACGCACAGATTACAAATTACTTTGTCATTTTAGGAAGTTTTATTTTACTTGCAGTTGTAGTTTTTGCCGATATTTTAAAAGTACTATTTGTTCGTGATGAATCGTATTGGGATGCTATGGATATTGTACCGATTATTCTATTGGCCAGTTTCTGTCTGGGCATTTACCATAACCTATCAGTTTGGTACAAAATAACAGATAGAACAAAGTATGGTGCATACATCTCTTCCATTGGTGCTATTTTGACTCTGCTTATCAATTTTATC
>CALBVX010000160.1 GCA_937969515.1 uncultured Croceitalea sp.
TAGATATTCCGATTGGGTTCTAAACTGTTGCCTTAAAATTCCGGATAAGAGATTCGTAGTGCCCGAAGAATAATTCCAACTTTCAGTAGGTTTGGCAATAGCATTTTTATTTCGCTGGCTTTTTGTCATATCAGACTCTAAAAAAAGCATGTTTGTGGCATCTGAAATAGTGGTGTAATCTTCATTCCATTCTAATCCACTTTGCATGCGCAATAGATGATTTAAAGTGATCTTTTTTCGTTCATCATTCTTCCACTCCGGAATTGGAGCTGGCCAATTCATTTCCAACTTACCCTGTTTTTCAAGAATACCAAAACATGTTGCCAATATACTCTTGGTCATTGACCAACCGAGTACTGGCGTATCTTTTGTAAAACCATCTACATACTTTTCTGTAAGCAAATGGCCTTTGTATAACACCAAAAGTGTGCGTGTCTTTTGCACTTCATTGTCATCAAATGCTAAGGCCACCGCTTTTTGCAGTTGTTCATAATCAACCTCGGAAAAAACAGTGTCTTTAGGTTTTAGATGCCCATAAGGGTATGGTTTTGTGATGAATGTAGTATCACGCTTTGGTTGTATATATATTTCGCCTTCTGGATAATGACGATTTACCAAAACGGTTCCTAAACCTTGCCTATCGATAGCTTTTCTTCCCATTAATCCATAGACACTGGCCGATGCAGAAGCTTCCTCAATGTTATATGCTGTAGTGGCCAATCTTACCAGTGGCATATCTAAATCGTTTGCAACGACGTACTCAGGTTCACGATTACCAACCAAAACACTTGAGGCCAAGTATTTGGCGGCATAGCCCGAAATCATATTTAGTTTTGGATAGTTAAAATAAAAAACAATACCGACAACGAGAATTAGTAGCAGTAAAACCCTTTTGAATATTTTCATAACATCAAAATAGAAAATTGTAACTTCCTTTCACGAAAATAAGAAATCAAAGCGCATGTCTAATGTAGGATTAATAATAGCTGAAAGAAGTAGGGATATTGGAGACTTTTTGGTGGGCAGACTGATTCCTTTCCGCAAGAAAAGAATGATAGGGCCATTTATTTTCATTGACCATATGGGCCCGACAAAACTTGGGCCTGATCAGTATATGGATGTAGATCAACATCCACATATTGGCTTATCTACCCTAACATTTATGCTTGAAGGGGAGTTAATGCATGAAGATAGTTTAGGAACAAAACAACTTATAAAACCAGGATCTGTTAATTGGATGACAGCTGGCAGTGGGGTTTCCCACACCGAACGGACCCCACAAGAATTAAGAAATGGGAAGGAGTTTACCGCTCATGGATATCAGATTTGGGTGGCCATGCCTAAATCACAAGAAGAGATTGCCCCAAGCTTTCACCATATTCCCAATAAGGATCTGCCCCAATGGGAAGAAGCCGGTACCTCTTTCACCCTTGTTGCTGGCGAAGGTTACGGCAGAAAATCTCCCGTACCGGTCTTTTCGCCATTATTTATGGTAGAACTAAAGAATAGAGATTCTTATGCTTTAGATATAGCTGGCCAGTTAAAAGGTGAAATCGGTATATGTATCGTTGAAGGAAGCATCAAAACCTGTGATGAACTTGTTACAAAAGGCAATATTTTAGTGAGCAAGGTAGAAGATGTGTGCAAAATAGAACTTCAACCCAATTCACATTTACTATTATTTGGTGGCGAACCCTTTGAGGAAGAGCGCCATATTTACTGGAATTTTGTTTCTTCATCAAAAGAAAGGATAGAAAATGCAAAAAAAGAATGGCAGAACAAAACCTTTCCTATGATGAAATCCGATTCTAGCTACGTGCCCTTGCCTGGCCTATAATTTCTCCCAAGTTTTATCAGGTCCCAACTTAAAGGTTCCTAAATGTTCAAAATTACATTCATTGGGCAAAATAAGGGATAAAAAAGTGCTTTCGTCTCTAGACCGATACAGATGATATACCTTACCTACAATTGGCTCAAAATTAAATTTGGCATTGTAGACGAGGGCATTATACTCAAATTCTTGCATCATACGCTTATACTCTTCTTGAATGGCCTCGTATTTCGCTTTGAACTGATTATTTGCACTTACGATGTTCGTGTTTTTCCAAGAAGTTACGTCTGGCGGTGTAATTTTTGGAGCAGCAAGGTTACTTGAATAGGGTAGTAGCTTGCTATTATATGATTGCGTTTCTTCGTCAAATACAACGTAATCGGGCTTTTTTTCTTTCTTCATAGCTTTACAAAATTACAGAAGTAGACCAGAGTTTACAACTTACTTCAGCGCTCTTATAGATTTTATGTAGCTTAGAGTACTTTTCTTAAAAGAAATGGATTGACAAAAAATACAATTTATATCGGATTATGCTGTTGCTTACTCTCTTGTGGGGCCAAAGAAAAAATCAAACAAGAAAAATTCGCCTGGTACGGCAAAGAAGTTACTGTTTCAGCGTATAATTCGGTTTCTTGGCAAACACAAGGAGACCCCAATATTGCGGCATGGGGAGATACGCTAAAACCAGGAATGAAAGTGGTAGCGGTTTCTCGAGATTTACTAGCTTTGGGTATAAAGCATAACTCGATGATGATTATTGAATCACTACCGGATACTTTTTATGTAAAGGATAAAATGAACCGTAGATGGCGTAATAGAATTGATATTTATATGGGAAAAGATGTCAAAAAAGCACGCGAATGGGGTAGACAAAAACGTTTTATTTGTTATGCGCTTCCAAAAGACTCCATAACACAAACCGAAAAGCCATGAGAAAAATAGCCATTTTAGCTATTCTTTTGACTTTATGCGGTTGCGGCATTAAGAGTAGCATTATTGACAAGCCTATTCAATTTGATGCAGAACGAATTGCACTGACAAAAGCCTATCTGAAAGATCGCTTCGGTTTAGAAAGAGATACCATCACCATAAACCCCAAAATGATTGTATTGCACTGGACTGCTATACCCACTTTTGAAGGCTCTTACGATGCATTTTATGAAAGCACCTTACCCAATTGGCGACCAGATATTGAAAATGTGAGCGGACTAAATGTTTCAACCCACTTTTTGGTCGATAAAGATGGTAGGATTTATAGAATGATGCCCGAAACCTACATGGGTAGGCATGTAATTGGCCTAAACCATTGCTCAATAGGTATAGAGAATGTAGGTGGCACCGAAGATTCACCCTTAACGGAAGAGCAACTAAAAGCCAACATTAAATTGGTTAGGTACTTGGCAAAAAAATATGATATCGAATTTCTAATTGGCCATTATGAGTATACAAATTTTGAAGGGCATCCTCTTTGGTTAGAA
>CALBVX010000161.1 GCA_937969515.1 uncultured Croceitalea sp.
TCTTACCAAGCTCTTCCAATCGTTTCTTTAAATCTTCTTTATTAATCTTATCGGCAACTTTATTTAATTCTTCTAAAAGCTTTTTGTTCTTTTCTGCCTCCAATTCTTGACGCTCTAAACGCTCTCTTAACAGTTCGTTCAACTCATCATTGTTCTCACTCTTATTCAGATTATCTTTAAGTTCTTTGCTGAACTTTTGCATCATCGATTCTTGACGCTCCTGCTTTTGTAAATAATCCTTTATCTGATTCTTTTCATTGAAATTAAGATTACTGTTCTCCTTCTGTCTGTCGTTAATTTTCTGTAGCTCTTCTTTTTGCTCCTTGAAATTCTCCAAAGACTTATCTAAGTTCTGCAAAATTGACTTTTGAGACTCTAACTCCTTGTTTTTCAACTGATTATCATCCAATACAGTAGTGCTAAACACTTGACTTTTTGTAGATTTGCCATTTCGTAGGCCGTCATTATCCCCCACCTCGAAGTATAAATCATAATCCTCACCCTCTTGTAAGTTTATGCCTGACGGAAATGTATAATAGAACTGTTCTACATTGCTTTTGGTCTGAAGCAAAACCACTTTTTTACCAAGCTGCGGTTTGTTTTTAGGATAATAGACCAAGCTAATACTCTTCAACCCAATATCATCAGCAGCCAACCCGGCATAATAGGATAAATTCGGATTCAAAGAGTCCAACGTTTGTTCGACTTTAACCGAAGGGTAGGCATCTTTAACAACCTCTAGTTGGTAGCCCAAAGTTTCGTAAGCCTTCACATTAGCATTTGAAGTGACCAACTCATAATCTAAATCTGAATAAATCGATTTTGAAAGCGTGAATCGGGAATAATCCTTTAGAAAACCGCGTATTGTGTCTTTTGTTATCAAATCTAAGGCATCGGTGTGAGCGCCAATAATACTCCAAGTAACTTTTGTTCCTTCAGGAATTGTAGCATTACCCGTACCCTTTAAAACTTCATTGCGTTTACCAAGATATCCTGGGTAGGCCAAGTTCATTTCAAAATTTTGAATTGCTGGAACTTTTCCTACGGTAACGTTATACACTTTAGAATCAAATCCGTTCGCCGAAAAGTAAAAATCAGTTGAGCTAATTGGAGCCTGAAAAGTAAATTGAAACTGTCCGTCCACTTCTTGCATAAATAGTTCTTTTCCATCAATAACTACTGCAACATTTTCTGGTTTTACCTTTCCTTTAGTAATTAAATTTAGTGTGAGAGGTTTATCCTCTAATACATTTAAGTTCTCATTGAGCAGTTGAAAAGAAAATGGCGCAGGCGGTTCATAGGCCACGTCATAATTTACTACCCGTTTATACGAGCCAAAAAACGCTGCGATATTACCAGAAAACCATATCAACCCAAACAACAAAACAGGAATCAAAACGTACTTCGCATATTTAAAATTCTCATTAAAATCAACAGCTTTCACAAAAGGGATTGGTCTCATTTCTTGAGAGCGTTGTTCTATTGCCGCAACAAGCAAGTCTGACGCTTGATTGCTCTCAGCCAAATCTAAAAGGTTAACCAGCTTGTCGGCCACATCAGGAAAATGCTTTCCGATTAACAAAGAGGCCTCTCTTTTTGAAATGCCCTTTTTTACCTTAAATAGATAAAACAAAGGGGTCAAAATAAAACGATAAAGAAGAACCAACTCGATGCCAACAAAAACCAATAATAATACAAGACGTAAGGTAGACCCCAACCAAAGAAAATACTCCACAGCTGTTATGATCAAGAAAAAAAGTAGCCCAAGGGTTATAAATAACAGAAGCCCTTTTACCAAAAGTTTAGTGTAATACTTTTTGGTAAAGGCGTTTAGCTTTTCAAGTATACTATTAAAACTGTCCAAAATCCGCTATATTTAATACCAAGATACCCGTTGTTTCAAAATGGGGCTGAAAATTTTATGTTAAAATAGACGATATGAAGGATTTAAAGTATCTAGCGGCCTTAACGATACCAATCTCTGCTGCAATCAGCATCTATTTTAAAGGATATATGAGTTTTTTTACTCCTTTTTATGCCTTTGTTATTATTCCCGTACTTGAGGTTATGTTGCCTCATGATGCTTCTAACCTAGAGGTTGAAGAAGTTGAAATTAAATCGAAAAACAAGCTCTTTGATTGGATGCTCTATCTAAATATTCCTATGGTATTTGGGTTTATGCTATTTACCTTATGGGATATTACCCAACAATCTTATGCACTTTATGAGTTTATAGGGCTAGTATTTTCCATAGGCATCGTATTTGGCGTAAACGGTATTAATGTAGCCCATGAATTGGGGCATAGGCAACAAACCTTTGAGCGCTACTTGGGCAAATTATTATTGCTGCCGTCTTTTTATATGCATTTTTATATTGAACATAACTTTGGGCACCACGCCCATGCCGCTACAAAAGAAGACCCAGCCACCGCACAGTATAATCAATCTGTTTATTCGTTTTGGTTTACCTCAACACTGCGGCAATATCTAAACGCATGGAAAATTCAACACAAACTCTTAAAGACTGAAAATAAAAATTTCTTCTCTTTAAAAAACGACATGTTTTTCTATACCCTTATTCAGCTTGCTTACCTTGTTTTTGTCTTCATATTTTTCGGACCACTAGGCGCCTTATTCGCTTTAGCCGCCGGTGTAATCGGTTTTCTATTACTAGAAACTGTTAACTATATTGAGCATTATGGTTTAAGACGTTTCAAATTGCCTTCAGGCCGTTACGAAAGAGTGAGAGAATGCCATTCATGGAACAGTAATCACATCATCGGTAGAATTGTGCTTTACGAACTAACAAGGCACAGTGACCATCACTACAAATCTTCAAAAAAATACCAAACTTTAGATTATCATGATATCTCTCCGCAAATGCCCTATGGGTATCCTACATCTATGGTTTTATCTTTTATTCCACCCCTTTGGTTTAGCATTATGAACAAGCGTATTCCAAAAGAAATGAGACTGACTATATAGTCGATTCAGCTTAAAAGAGTTCATTACCTTTGTGGCTCAATTTTTAATAATGAGTCAAAAAGTTCGGGTTCGTTTTGCCCCAAGTCCAACAGGGCCACTTCATATCGGTGGTGTTCGCACGGCATTATTCAATTATTTGTTCGCCAAAAAACATGGTGGAGATTTTGTGTTGCGCATAGAAGACACAGACCAAAACCGTTATGTAGAAGGCGCCGAAGACTATATCATTGAAGCTTTGAACTGGTGCGGAATACCTTTTGACGAAGGCCCTTCGACTCCGCTCAAAACAGGCCCGGGAAAAGAAAAGCGTTTTGGTCCATACCGCCAAAGTGAGCGAAAAGACCTATATAGTCAGTATGCCTTAGAATTATTAGAAAAAGGACATGCCTATTATGCCTTTGACACTTCTGAACGATTAGATTTTCATCGCAAAGACCATGAAGCCAAAGGCAAGACCTTTATTTATAATTGGCATAATCGCTTAAAGTTGGATAACTCCCTTTCGCTGTCTGCGGAGGACACAAAATCAAAACTGGATTCTGGTGAACCCTATGTGATTCGTTTTAAGTCTCCACAAGATGAAAAATTGCATTTAAATGATATCATCCGTGGTGATATTGAAATCGACACGAATGTTTTAGATGATAAAATTCTCTTTAAAAGTGATGGCATGCCCACCTATCATTTAGCTAATATTGTAGATGACCACCTGATGGAAATTACCCATGTTATTCGTGGTGAAGAATGGTTGCCCTCTTTGGCATTACATCAGTTATTATATAATGCCTTTGGTTGGGATACGCCCAAATTTGCACATCTACCATTGATTATGAAACCGACCGGGAAAGGGAAACTGAGCAAGCGCGATGGTGAAAAAGGAGGGTTCCCTGTTTTTCCATTGTCTTGGAACGAGTCTGAAGGCTACCGAGAAGCAGGTTATTTTTCAGAAGCCGTCGTTAACTTTTTAGCGATGTTGGGCTGGAATCCTGGAACGGAACAGGAGCTCTTCTCCCTTGAAGATCTTGTTCAAGAATTTAGTTTAGAGCGTGTAAATAAATCT
>CALBVX010000162.1 GCA_937969515.1 uncultured Croceitalea sp.
GCATCTCGCATCGCCTTTAATTTCTGAAGTTCTGCAAAATATACCCCAGCAATGTTAGCCGCTTTAACATCTGCTTGCACATTGCTTATTTCGCCAATTCGTTGGTTGGTTTCTTTATCAAAAGAAGTTCCCTCTATTCTAAAGTCCAATAATTTAAATCCTAGGTCTTCAAAAATTTGAACCGATTTTAATTGCGCTTCTTTTGCAATCAACTCAATATTAGAATCTATTTCTGCATATGAGAATTTTGCGTTTGCCAAGTAGTTCGATATAGGTTGGGTTATTCTGGAAAGAAAAACCTCTTGCAGCTCATCAACAAAATAATCTAATTTACCGGACAAAACGTTTACAAAAAAGCTTTTAGGCTCGGTGATTCTTATAGAATAATTACCAAAACCCCTTAAATTTACCGGAAAGCCATAAACTGGATCATTATAGGTTATCGGTATGCGCGTGCCCCAACGAATATTCAACATGTCGGACCTACGGTAAAACCATATTCCCGTCTTATGCTCGCTTTCAAAAGCGTTCATAAACTTTTTAATGGTTGTCCAAAAAGGTTTGTTGCTCGTTTTTAAATCATGTATGCCTTCTTCTTCAAACACACCTTCGACCTTACCTTCATAAGTGAAAATACAGCCCTGGCCGGGTTGTAAAATTAGCTTTGACGCATTCTTCAACTCGTCTCCCCTATCTGTAAATTTGTAGAAAAGCTGAAAATCTCTTGGGTTCTCCCATTGGATTACCGAACGCATTTGATTTTTTAAATTCATACTTGTTAATTTAGAAGGATGGATTTCTTTTTCTTAAAAATCGATATCATCCGCTAGGTCCACGGCATCATTTTTATAGTGTTCTTTCCAGTGTTTATCCCATTTATCGATTGCGCCAGAAACTTCTTTATAACGTTCCATATATTCAGGGCTGGTATGATGAAAATCAGAATTAGCATAGCTACTATAATGCATACTCAACTGGCTCCAATCATGAAGGTTTAAACCATACTCTTCTAATACCGTAACCGCATCAATACCATGTTCAGAGGCAACGGACTGATGGCTAAAAATCTTTTGATAGGTATCAAAATCCGGTGCCTTTTGTAGAAGACTATCTATTGATGAACCCGCATCTTGAGACACAGCGGCAAACTTTCCAACTTTAGGATTGGTAAAAAATCCACTATAGACCGTCGCCATATTCATATCTTGAGCCATAATATCCCCCAATTTGCCGGCCCATTCTTCATTGGTCTTTTGCCATACCGGTAACTCTAACCCTAAAATTTCGCAGACTTCTTCTGCACTCATGCCTTGTGCTATATTACCACAGGCAGCTCCCCAATCTTCAAAAGTTACTCCATTAATTGCTTCCATATTTTAAATCTATTTTGTTTGTATTTCTTTATAATTTTCAAATTCTTTTCGTTTTCTCTCCATATCTTGCTCAAGTCTATCAGCCGCATCGGCATTAAGCTTTATCCGCTCTTTAAAAAAACTCTCCCAATAGGCAAAATAGGCGTCTTCATAAGTTGACCAATAGGCCTCCGGTCCTTTTCCTCTATACTCTTGAATCGCATTTACTGCTTTCTGCATTTTTTCAAAGCCTTCATTTATTCTCATAGCTACAATATTGTCTACGATACCCCACCCTATCTTAACAAATTTAGTTTCAGGTTCTATTGTGTTCACGGCATTGCAGTAGGTACATGTAATGTATTGCGCCCTAAAAATATTCTTCTGAATCGCTATATCTGCATCACATTGAGCGCATTGCGCCTTCTTGTCAGCTATCTGAATTGCGTGATCGTAAAATAATTGCGATAATTCACCTTCCAATTTTCGCTGAAACTTTTCTAACGCGTCAATAAGTTTATGCCTAAGATCATAAGCCTTATCACTTTCATCGCTCGCAAAATCTCCAACAGCCTCCATTGCGGGACCGACTTTGGCATCCCAGGTTTCATCTATCTTTTCAATGAGACTATACATTTGGGCTTTCATACCGCCCCATGAACGCATTACCGTTTGATATTCATAATCGGTTTCTACCAATTGCTCTTTACAGGCTTCTTCGGCATATCTAAGCGAATCGTTAAAACGTTCCTCTATTTTAAATAAGAATCCATCCCACCTTTTTACGAGTTCTTCTTGTGTTGCCATAATTAAGAATCTACTTTAAAACTGGTTACATTTTCCATAAAGCTGGTTTTACAATAATCGCATTTGACCAAGTTTGTATTTTTCGGTCTTGGAGCCCCACAGGTGGAACAGCTTTTTGAGGCAACACCTGTCTCAGTGCGCTGCCCTTGGCTGTGCATCTGACTTTTAGATTCTTCTGCGTTCTTAGTGATTTTTTTAAACGGGTTGGACATTTATACGGTTCTAATTGAAATGCAAATTACATTGCGTGAAAACTTTACACATCCCTGTATTCGGGGTTTATATAAAATATACTAACGGGCAAATTATCAAACTTGTGTTTTAATGCTGTAGTAAAATCAAAAAAAGAGGTAACACTCCACCAAGTGGTACTTCATTAACGAACCTTATCGAAGAATTTAATACAAGTATTTGTTCAAATCAAAATACTTAAAGAGACATTTTTTGATGAAGAGTGAAAAACACTTAATGAAATCGTTTTGTGTTTGAGCAAGTCCTAACTAAAAATCAGAATAGTTTTTCTGTAAAAACTAATATCCCTAAATAAAGCAAAGGAATCCCTTCTACCCAAAAAGAAGAAAAGTAGTTGGTTTGTTCTTTTGTTGTTTTTTTTAGTACGACCAAGAGTACTAGTGAAAGTAACAAGTCGATAACTATAATTTTAATACTGATACTGTCCTTAAAAAACAGTAGAACGGCATAGAATACGGTTAGTACATATCCTACAGTTTTGGTTTTTTCTACGCCTATTCGTTGAGGCATGGTTTTTAATTCCGGCTTGTCAAATTTTAAATCCCTTATCTCAAAAGGTAAGAGCAAAATCAAGACTAAAAGAAAACGCTGCAGCAATAAAATGCCTATATCCCAAGTAACTTTTATATCATTATCGACTAAGGGGAGTACTACGGTACAGCCCATCCAGACCAAAGCGACCAAAAAAGTCTTAAGACCAGCTAAACTTCTTAGGTTTTTTGCTTTAGGTAATAATGGAATGGCATAAAGAACCGAAACCCCTAGTAGCGTCATTATCGCAAACCAAAGGTTATAACCCAATTGTAGAAAAAAATATGCCGAAAAAGCAAAAGCAAGAAAGCTAAACCCTTGGATTAGTTTATGGTATGGATTTGAAACAATCAGATACTTTTCGGCCTCCACCCCATACTTTATAAAGTTGTAGCACACAATAGTACCAAAAAACAGAAAACTTGCAAGCTGCCAATTTGTTGAAGTTTCAATGATTTGCAGGGTAGAAAAATATAAAGTGACAACAGCCAAAGCCACATGTATACTAGCATCTAAATAAAAGTCGAAAGCTTGTCTTAAAAAGCGCATTAAACAAAATTAGACAAACTAACATTAAGGTTCATTTCTGGTTAAAAACTTTGCTTTCTTGAAGAATGTAAATAGCTATTTTGATAGAATTAATACCTAATTTTGTGGACTTTATTTGATAAAAGATGAATACAGACGCATTTGCTTTACGCCACATTGGTGTTCAAGAGAAAGATTTAAAAAAAATGTTCGAAATCGTTGGAGTCAATGATTTAGACGAACTTATAAATGAGACCATTCCTGAGGATATTAGACTCAAAGA
This sequence comes from uncultured Croceitalea sp., assembly GCA_937969515.1. Lineage (GTDB taxonomy): Bacteria > Bacteroidota > Bacteroidia > Flavobacteriales > Flavobacteriaceae > Croceitalea > Croceitalea marina. The sequence goes on from CALBVX010000162.1 coordinate 3,754, forward strand.
ACAACTAAATCTTCCAGAGGCGGTAAGCGAGCATGAGTTTTTGACGCTGCTTCAAAATTTATCAAATAAGAACAAGGTATTTAAATCATACATCGGTCTAGGTTACAATGAAAGTTTGACCCCTTCGGTGATTAAAAGAAACATTCTTGAAAACCCGGGATGGTATACAGCTTACACACCATACCAGGCTGAAATTGCACAAGGAAGACTGGAAGCTTTACTCAACTACCAAACAATGGTATGTGATCTTACACGCATGGAACTGGCCAATGCATCTTTATTGGACGAAAGTACGGCAGCCGCTGAAGCAATGACCATGCTTTTTGATGTTCGCACAAGACAGCAGAAAAAAGAGGGTGTTTTAAAATTCTTTGTTTCAGAGGAAATATTGCCGCAAACGCTCAGTCTATTGGAAACCCGTTCTACTCCGCTGGGAATTCAGCTCGTTATCGGAAATCATGAGAATTTTAAATTTGAAAAAGATTTTTATGGAGCTATTTTACAATATCCTGGCAAACACGGCCAAGTCCATGATTACAGTGACTTTGTAAAAAAAGCACAAGAAAATGAAATTAAAGTTGCTGTAGCAGCAGATATCTTGAGTTTGGTATTGTTGACACCACCGGGAGAATGGGGTGTTGATGTGGTAGTAGGTACTACACAGCGTTTTGGTATTCCATTAGGCTATGGTGGCCCACATGCTGCATTTTTTGCCACGAAAGAGGCCTATAAACGTAATATACCAGGACGTATTATTGGAATGACCAAAGATACAGACGGCAACCCTGCCCTAAGAATGGCACTACAAACCCGTGAACAGCATATTAAAAGAGATAAAGCAACTTCAAATATTTGTACCGCTCAGGTTCTTCTTGCGGTAATGGCAGGAATGTACGCTGTCTATCATGGCCCAGAAGGATTAAAATATATCGCAAATAAGGTACATACAAACACCAAAAAAGTAGCTCAAAAACTTGTTGATTTAGGTTTTGAGCAATTGAATTCCAACTATTTTGATACTTTAGAAGTTAAAGTAGGTACAGTTCATTCACTTCGTACTATCTCAGAATCAAAGGGAATAAACTTTAACTATATCGATGATGAGACAATTTCTATCTCATTGAACGAAGCGTTTTCCGACAAGGACATCAAGCCATTAATTTCATGTTTTAGTGATTCACAACGCCTAGATGAAGATAATGACAACGAAACCTATAAAAATGTTATTCCCGAAGGTTTAAAACGTACCTCGTCTTTTCTACAACAACCTGTCTTTAATGCCTATCACTCTGAAACAGAGTTGATGCGCTATATCAAAAAACTAGAACGCAAAGATTTAGCGTTGAACCATTCCATGATTTCATTGGGCAGCTGTACAATGAAATTGAATGCAGCTTCTGAAATGTTACCGCTAAGCTGGGCAAATTGGGGAAATATTCATCCGTTTGTACCATTAAACCAAGCTGAGGGTTATCAATTGGTACTAAAGGAACTTGAAGAGCAGCTTAATGTAATTACAGGTTTCGCAGCCACTTCATTACAGCCGAATTCTGGTGCACAAGGAGAATATGCAGGGTTAATGACCATTCGCGCTTATCATGAGTCGCGAGATGAGGCACATCGTAATATCTGTATCATTCCTGCTTCCGCGCATGGCACAAATCCGGCGTCGGCTGTAATGGCAGGTATGCAGGTAGTCGTTACGAAAACAGATGAAAGAGGTAATATAGATGTGATAGATTTAGAAGAAAAGGTAATCGAGCACTCCAAAAACCTAGCGGCATTAATGGTTACATACCCCTCTACACATGGTGTTTTTGAATCTTCTATCAAATACATTACCCAATTGATACATGACCATGGCGGTCAGGTTTACATGGATGGCGCGAATATGAACGCACAGGTTGGTTTGACTAATCCAGGAATGATCGGAGCAGACGTTTGTCATTTGAACCTACACAAAACCTTTGCTATCCCCCATGGAGGAGGTGGTCCAGGGGTCGGTCCTATTTGCGTTGCCGAGCAATTAAAACCATTTTTGCCTTCAAATCCCTTAGTAACAACTGGCGGAGATAAAGCGATTACCGCCATATCAGGAGCTCCTTGGGGTAGTGCACTTGCCTGTCTCATTTCATATGGCTATATTAAGATGCTTGGTGCCGTAGGGGTTACCGACGCTACGAAAATTGCCATCCTTAATGCCAATTACATCAAAGAACGCTTAAATGGCAAGTTTGACGTGCTTTACACAGGCGAAAAAGGACGCGCTGCACACGAGATGATTATCGACTGCAGACCTTTTAAAGAAAATGGTATCGAGGTTACTGATATTGCCAAACGTTTAATGGATTATGGCTTTCATGCACCAACGGTTTCCTTCCCGGTTGCAGGTACAATTATGATAGAACCCACCGAAAGTGAAGGTTTGGCAGAATTAGATCGTTTTTGCGAAGCAATGCTATCTATTCGACAAGAAATTGATGAGGCAATACTAGAAAATCCAAACAATGTTTTAAAAAATGCGCCACATACCTTAGAAATGGTAACTTCAGATAATTGGGATTTCCCGTATAGTCGTCAAAAAGCGGCATATCCGTTAGATTTTGTTAGTGAAAATAAGTTTTGGCCAACTGTTAGACGTACAGATGAAGCTTTTGGGGATCGTAATTTGATCTGTACTTGTACCCCAATAGAAGCGTACGCAGAAGTCTAGTCAAAGTGCTGTTTTAAAGTATTTTAGCCTGTTCTATTGAAAAAAGAACGGGCTTTTTTCTTATCACTTTTTACCAAAACTTTTGTTGAGTATCGTATGAAATATTATGCATGCATAACAACTCCTGTTTCTTTTTAACTACCTTGTGCAGTACACTAATATTAGCATACGCTTATACTAACCATATATGAAAATAGGAATAACGGGCACTGGTAGTTATCTACCGGAAATTGTCACTAAAAACGATGACTTTTTAAACCATCGGTTTTTAGGTCGGGATGGTAGTGAGTTTGAACATCCAAATGCTACCATTATAGAAAAATTTCAAGCGATAACTGGTATTGCAGAAAGGCGTTATGCCAAACCGGAATTAAAGACCTCAGACCTCGGTTTTCTTGCTGCTGAAAAGGCAATTGAAGATGCCGGAATCGATAAAGAAGAACTTGATTATATTATTTTCGCCCATAACTTCGGCGATGTTACCCATGGCAAAATACAAGGTGACACCCTACCTTCTTTGGCCACTCGTGTAAAACACTTATTAAAGATTAAAAACACCTCCTGCGTTGCCTATGACATGCTTTTTGGTTGCCCTGGCTGGATCGAAGGCGTCATACAGGCAAAAGCCTTTATAAGAAGTGGCATGGCAAAAAAATGTTTGGTCATTGGTGGTGAAACCCTATCTCGGGTAATAGACCCACATGACAGGGACAGTATGATATACTCCGATGGCGCTGGCGCCTGTATTTTAGAAGGTGATAGCAGCTCAGGAGAAATTTTAACCCATGCATCGCAGACCCACGCAAATGGTGAAGCCTACTATCTTTATTTTGACCGCACGTATGATCAAGAGGGTTGTGAAGATACCCGGTATATAAAAATGGATGGTAGAAAAATATATGAATTTGCTTGCACACACGTACCTCACGCAATGGCCGACTGTTTGAACAAGAGTGGCGTAAGTATCGATGAAGTGAAAAAGATATTTATTCACCAGGCCAATGAAAAAATGGATCAGGCCATAATAAAAAGGTTTTACCGCTTATATGGTAAAGAAACACCCACAGAAGTGATGCCGATGATCATTCAAGAAATGGGCAATAATTCTGTCGCTACCGTACCTATTTTGTTCGATAGAATTCGTAAAGGTAAAGTAGAAAATCATGGAGTAGAGAAAGGAGATGTTGTTATATTTGCAAGTGTTGGCGCTGGTATGAACATCAATGCCATTGTATACAGATATTAAATGTACGAAGGCAAATACCCGCATAAGCGATACAGAATTACACTAGATTTCTTAAAAAAACACGTAAGCACAGATGAGTCTATCTTAGATTTGGGTGTTGAAAATCCTTTTTCAGAGATTATGAAAAAGGA
>CALBVX010000163.1 GCA_937969515.1 uncultured Croceitalea sp.
CTGCCTACTGCCTACTGCCTACTGCCTACTGCCTACTGCCTACTGCCTACTGCCTACTGCCTCCTGCCTACTGCCTACTGCCTACTGGCTCAAACTCCAAATTTCATAAAGCGGGTCGCCCTTACTGCTAAAGCCCGAATGGTGCCAATCACCATCTTTCAATTCAAAATCAAAACCAAGACTTGCGCCAACACGTGAATCATCTCTTGAGAAAAATTCAATATTTTCGGTATACTTGCCATCGATGGTGGTATACGTTCCGCCACCAGTACCCATAAACTCTTTGGTTTCTGTGTTATAGGCAATCCATTGAAATCGGGTTCCCGAAAGTATTTTCATGGTCTTTCGGGGTCTGTTGGTATCCCTACTTTGAAACTCCCCATTACGTTTACGACCAAACATTAACCAAGCCCCAGCAAGTTTACCTGGGCCGCCACTATCTACGCGTTTTAGTTTAATATTATCACCTTTCAAGTGTAATGAATTAGCGGTGAGTTCTATCTCATAAGACTTGGTCTTGCCAATTCTATCAGGATTTTGGGAATCAAATTCAATCGTTTGGGAAATGGAATTACCATTAGTAGACCAACTCCCTTCAAATGCTGCCATAAAAGCGCCTGTTTTAGTATCATACGCTGAGGCCACATGATGATTCTTAGAAAAAATAAATACAATTTTAAAGCCTTTTGTGATTGAATCGGTCTTTACGGATTTCTCTGCTTCCCAAGCACCGATGAGAGACTGAGACTGCAGTGCACAAAACGAAAACAGTGTGAATACTATTGAGAAAAAGATTTTCATTTGGAATTACTTTTAATAAAAAATGCTGTTAAGTCAACCTTTTGGCAGCATAACAGCATTTAAATTAGGTAAAAAAGTTTTATAAAGTACGCAGATACTCGGCAACATCACGAGCTTCATCTTCACTTAAATTTTGATTGAGCATTATTGCGTTGTTATATTCTTTGAGTAAAGCCTTTGCAATAGGATCCTCTTTTAACATACCATCAGGGTTTAAAATCATGTTCATTACCCATTCTGGACTGCGACGTTCGTATACCCCTTTCATAGCGGGCCCAATCATTCTGCCTTCTATCATATGGCACGCTACACAGATGGCATTGAATTTGGCTTCTCCTCGAGCCGCCATTTCTGTATCGATATCAGTGGCAAAGTCCACATTTTTAATAGGTCCAACACCTTTATTATCTAAATCTACCGGTACCCCGGCATTTTCCTCTTTTTTATCTGCAGATTTCGTTCGGCTTACCTCAAATCCGTCTTTCTTTTCTTCTTTCTTTCCGCCACAACTTGCTATAAAAGCTCCTAAGGCAATGAACAGAATTACTTTTTTCATCTTGCTTTTTGTTTAATCGTTATGTTGATTAGAGCCACTAATATAAGTCAAACTTTGCCCCTTAACAAAAGCAACTTTCTTTTTGTAACAATAAGCTACAACGAGTTTAAAAATTCTACTCCCCGCTTTTCGGCATAGCTTATATTTTTTCTTCCCCAAAAGCCTACATGTCCTCCAAAGTCAGGTACTTCTAGAAATAATTTGGAATTTTCAAGTGCTTCTTTATACGGGTAGCAGGCCTCACCTAAAAAAGAATCGTTCTTGGCATTTAAAATGAGGCTAGGTATTTTAATGTTAGGTAAAAATTGTTGGCAACTACATTTTTCGTAATAGTCTAGCGCATCTACAAATCCGTGTGCTTTACTGGTATAGACATCATCAAAATCTTTTAAGGTAGTTATCGATTTAATATCGGTTTCTGATATTTTTTGAGGGAACATTTGTTTTTTTTCATGCAGTTTGGCCAGTAAGTGTTTTTTAAACCGTTGCGAGTAAATCGCATTTTTTGATTTTAACAATTCATCACTCGCACTTTTTAGACTGCATGGCACAGATACACCGACAGCACCTTTTAGTTGCGGTGGAATTTTATTGACCTCACCTAAATATTTCAGCAAAAGGTTGCCGCCGAGGCTATAACCCATAAGAAAAATAGACTCGTAAGATTTTGTATTTAACACATGCTGAATTACTTCTATCAAATCATCTGAAGCGCCAGAATGATAGGTGCGGTATAATCGATTTTGTTCTCCACTGCATCCTCTTAAATTTATGGCACAAGCATCAAAACCGTTTTGATTGAATCTTTTCGCACTCCCCGTGATGTAATGACGTTGCGCGTTACCTTCAAGACCATGTATTAAAATAACAACTTTGTTCGTGTTTGACTTACTTTCACTCCAGTCTAAATCTAAAAAATCTCCATCTTCGAGTTCGATGCGCTCGCGTTTTTGTACCAGACCATGAACCTTTCTAAAAACCCCGGAGTATATGGTAGAGAAATGACCATTTCTAAACGGAAATGGAGGTTTATAGTTAGAGGGAACTAAAGGCATTAGTACAATATATTATGTATTGGTTTTGTTTTTTCGGGAAGACTTTCCTCGTCTAACATGTCCCTTAAATCAATTTCTATGGTTTTGCAAAGTGCTGTCATAGGAACGTCATTAATACGACCTTCAAAAGGATCTTCACTATTACTGCCTACTTTTTCCATGGTTGTAAAAATCCAAGAAATCAAAACTGAAAAGAAAATCATTAATACCATGTGCCACCAATTATTTCCTTGTTCCAATGCTATCAGTTGAGACTCAAAAACATTCAATAGTCCAAAAGGAACCAAAAGCACAAAAATCCATGTAAAAACAGTACTAAAATAGGCATATTGCCTAGGAAAAGGAGTGTTCTTTATGCGCTCGCACTTTCCCTGTAAGTTGTACATTTCTTCCAGATTATTATGAAAAACCTGTTTGTCAAACTCGGTTATTTTTTTTTCGGCCAACAACTGCTTTAGGTGAAGGCCTTGATTTTTTATTAAATGGGTGGCCACATTTTTTCTTTCCTCTAAATCTGCTACTTCTTTTGGGTCAAGTAAGAGTTCAAAACCACTGCAGACAGGATTTCGCTCTCCATGCCTGTCGAACATACGTTCTACGGCACGATTTTCTTTTTTGGAAAAACTGTTGGGTTGGCGCAGTTGAATACGCAAGGCGTTGATCCATGCAATATGCCTGTAGATCAACGTTACCTGTGCGGCACGGTCATTTTCGACAAAGCTCAAAACATTGTTCGCCCATGTGCGGGAGTAGTTCACGATACCGCCCCAAATTTTACGCCCTTCCCAAAAACGATCATAACTTTGGCTGTTTTTAAAACCAATATAGAAAGCAACAGCAATACCTATTACGGATAATGGCTGAAAGGGAATATCTATATGCTTCCATTCTAAAATGTGATAGAACGAAAAAATGACCCCGGCGTATATGATAAAAAACAAGAGGTTTTTCCAAGCAAAGCGCATGATTATGCCCCAGCTTATATTTCTTTTAATGTACATGGTGTGTGAATTGGTAGTTTAAAGCTCCAATTTACAAAAAGAACGGTCCAATTATTACTCTTTAGGAAAACGGTTTAAAAGTTTACCTTGCTCCTCAATTGCCTCTTTAAATTCCGTTTTGAGATTGCCAATTAGTTCAGCAACCGGAATTGTATTTTCTATAGTAGTTACCCCTTGCCCTGCGGACCAGATAGTTTTCCAGGCTTTGGCTTCGGTATCCAATTCTTTTCCAAAATCGATTTTGGTGTCTTTCTTTAAATCTTCTTCTGTAAGCCCTGCCGCTTTTAAGCTTGCAGCTAAAAAGTTGGCATGCACACCAGATATGGCCGCGGTATAGGTGACGTCACTGGCCCCTGCTGCTATAATCATATCTTTGTATTCTTGTGGGGCCTTGCTCTCATTGGCATTGATAAAGCGGGTGCCCATATATGCGAGATCTGCGCCCATTTGCATTGCCGAAGCAATATCACGACCTGTAGATATACAACCTGAAAGTAAAATGGTCTTATCAAAGAATTGTTTAACCTCTGCGACTAAGCTCATCGGGTTTATGGTGCCTGCATGGCCACCTGCCCCGGCCGCGACCAATATTAAACCATCAACTCCCGCGCCAGCGGCTTTTTCTGCGTGGCGTTTTTTGATTACATCATGAAAAACCAATCCGCCATAACTATGTATGGCATCGATTACCATAGAAACAGCTCCTAGAGAGGTTATTACTAAAGGGACTTTATGTTTTATACACAGTTTTACATCGGCCTCTAATCTTGGATTAGTAGGGTGAACAATAAGGTTTACCCCAAATGGAGCTGGTTTTTTACCCGTTTCCTCTTCGAATTTTTTTAATTCAGCTTTAATTTCAATAAGCCATTCTTCAAAACCTTCGCTGGTACGTTGGTTTAATGCCGGAAAAGTACCTGCAATACCGTTTTTGCAACATTCGATTACCAGTTTAGGTCCGGAAATCAAGAACATAGGTGCGGCTACAGCTGGTAATGACAAATCGTTAATAAAGGAAGCTTTTTGACTCATTGTTATTAATTTAGATATATTCAAATCTAACGTATTTTTGTCAATTGTTATGCATGCATAATAAACTTAACTTTGACGCTACGAATGGAAGCAAAAGTTAAGAATCAATAGTTAGAACAGAAAAGTTTAGTCTCTTGATTCTACTAGCGTAGCTGTCTAACATCTTAAATCTATGTTTTTAAAGGAATTTGAAATTCGTTGGAGTGATATTGATGCCAATCGGCATTTGGCCAATGCGGCTTACTTAAACTATACGGGGCATACTAGAATGTCGCATTTAGCGCAGTTGGGCTTTAACCAGCGAACAATGGCGAAGCACCAAATTGGCCCAGTGGTCTTTTATGAACATATCTATTATTTTAAAGAGGTCTTTATTGGTAAACCCATTAAAGTTTCTTCGGAATTAAAGGGTATGAGCGAGGATGGGATGTTCTTTGAGTTTCATCATGATTTCTACGATACGGACGGTAAAAATTTTGCACATTCTGAAATGATGGGCGCTTGGATAGATCTTAAGGCCCGAAAACTGACCATTTTACCCGAAGAGTTTATGACAGCAGTTGATTTAATAGAACGGGCAGAAGACTTTAAATATTTAACCAAAGAAGATACCAGAAAGTTCGCCAGAACTCCTAAGGATTTGACTTAGACTTCTTGCTCGCTAAATACACGCCTAACAAGACCAAAGCTGCTGCACCGATTTTAACTGCTGTTAAGCTATCCTTTCCTGTAAGTAAAGCGAACAAAATTCCGAATAAGGGCTGTAAATAGATAAAAGCCCCTATAGTCGAAGCTTTAAGTTGTGTCATGGCAAAAATGTTAAAAAGATAGGTCATAAAGGTGGTACAAATGATGACAAAAGCTATCGTGCCATATGCCCAGAGCGGCATAGTACTCCACTTAATTTCAAGAACCTGGGGTAAACCGATAGGAAGGTTAATAACAACCGCAATAAGAAAAAGCCATCGCATTAATGTGAAAGGGTGGTATTTTGCCAAAAGTGTTTTTGCAACGATTAGATAGCCTCCATAAGCTGTTGCGTTTACAATGAACAGTACATTACCAAAAGGAATATTAGGTGCATCTTGCCTTAGCTCGGCACCAAAAAGAACCAAGGCCAGGGCTCCAATAAAACCTAGGGCAATACCAAGACCTTTATTAAGGGTGACCTGTTCTTTAAGATATAAAGCAGATAAGACAATAACCACAATAGGACTTACGGTCATTAATACCGAACTATTTATTGGGGTAGAAAGCTCTAAGCCCTTAAAGTAAGCCAACATATTAACAACCATACCCAATAGAGCGGCCAATAGTACGCTGCCCCAATCTTTACGATCAATCTTTTCTTTTGGGCCTAAAAATGAAATGCTCCAAAAAAGAGCTGCAACCCCTATAACCCTAAGTAGAATAAACCCGAAAGGCCTAACGTGATCAGGCATCACGCCTTTAGCGATAGTATGATTTATAGCATAGATAGTGGTTGCACCAAGTGCCGCTAAAAACGCAAGCGTACGTTTGCTCATTTATGTAAGGCTTCTTTGGCTCCTTCTACCTGCTTTTTGGCGTTTCCGATAAAGATTTCATTGTCTAGAACCACTACGGGTCTTTTGAGAAAGGTATAGTGTTCTAAAATGAGATTCTTGTAATCTTCTTCACCTAGTTCTTGGTTATTTAAACCTCTTTGTCGAAATAGCATTGCCCTGCGGCTGAATAAATCCTCATAACTATCGGTTAAAGCTCGCATTTCTTCCAATTCATCCGGTGTTACGCCCTTAGACTTTATTTCTCTTAGTTCAACGCCATCAAGAGGTTCCAATTCTTTTACTATTTTTTGACAGGTTTTGCAGGTTTCTAAGTGGTATATTTTTTTCATTGGTCAGTTGTATTAATCGTTTTTTCTATTCGTAAATTTTAATAATTCTACCCGTATCTTTACCCATAACGCTCCTAATGTATCCGTTAACCACTTTCTTCATGGGAACGGGGTTATGACCAGGGAAGTGGGCCTCATATTTCTCGTAAGCATCTTCAACCATCCCTGCAGAAACCACATTGACTCTTATCCCATTTTCAATTTCTAGTACCACGGCTTTTACAAAGCTATGAATTGCACCGTTCACCATGGCCGCGCTTGCGGTTTTTATTACCGGGTCATCTGCCAAAATTCCAGTGGTAAGCGTTATAGAACCCTTTGGATTCAAATAATTTTGACCTATACGGACCAAATTTACCTGTCCCATAAGCTTACTTTTAAAGCCAATGTAATAATCTTCTTCCGTGAGATCTTTAAAATTGGCCCATTTAGCTTCCCCAGCGGCACAGATTATAGCATCTACTTTGTCTATTTGATCAAAAAAATTTTGAATGGAACTACTCTCGGCAATGTCAACATTTATTGCTCCAGTTGATCTCCCCGCCACAATAACTTCATGTTCTTGTTTAAAATGATTGGTCAGGGTCTTCCCTATGGTTCCTGCCCCACCTATAATTACTATTTTCATCTTTAAAATTTAATTGTTTTTGAGCGCCAAATCAATTGCCATTTTAGAATGGAGCAGTGTGGTATTAAAAGTTGGAACGGCAACTTCTTCTTCTGGGATTAAAATAGGAAGTTCTGTACATCCTAGAATAATGCCCTCGGCACCTTGTCTTTGCAATTTTGAAATAATATTCAGGCTCTTCTCTTTTCCTTCTTTAGTAAACTTCCCTTTTACCAATTCGCTATAAATCAAATCTTGAAAAAAGTCCCTATTGTCTAATTCAGGAACAAGTACTTTCAAACCATATTCCTCCATTAAAATTTTGGTATAGAAATCTTTTTCCATGGTAAACTTTGTTCCTAACAGTGCCACTTTTTTTAATCCCTTTTTGCGGATAGCTTGCCCGGTTGCATCAGCAATATGTAAAAAAGGAACGGTAATAGCATCTTTGATTTTATCACTTACTAAATGAATGGTGTTGGTACAAAGAACCACCATATCAGCACCGGCATTTTCCAACTTTGCAGCATGTTGCGCCATTAATTCTCCAATGGAGTCCCAATTTCCTTCAAAAGAATATTTTTCAATTTCAGAAAAATCTACGGAGCTCATGATAATTTTTGCCGAGTGTGTACCGCCAAGTTCTTGTTGCACTAATCTATTCAGATATTCATAGTATACTTTGGAGGATTCCCAACTCATACCTCCAATCAATCCGATTGTTTTCATCTTTATTTTGTTTTTGACATTTCTTCGGCCCCCAATATTTTTAGACTTAAAAACCATTTTAAAATACCCTTAAGGGTAAGCCCATTTTTTGAATCTTCTTGTGCCGAACAACAAATTTCCATTGTATTCATTTTCAGATTTCGCTAATTATAGATATGTTTATTTAAAAAATCACAATTCTTCACTCAAACTTTGGGTATATGCTTTGATGACCTCTTCATTTCTTCTATAATAGGTCCATTTTCCATGCCTCGTAGGTATGACCAATTTAGCATTCTGCATGGAATTTAGATATGTTGAAATTGTAGATTGGGATAAACCAGTTTTATCTTGAATAAAACCAACACAAACCCCATCATCAAAATGGTCGATATCTTGATGAGGCGGAAAATTGTCCTCTGGATTTTTCAGCCATTTTAAAATATCAACCCGGGTTTGGTTTGCCAAAATCTTGCTTATTTCTACTATATTCACAGGGTAAAGATAATAATTATATTTATATATCTAGAATATTAGATATGTTTTAACATTAAAAGCAGCATTCTTGGAAACCCAATTCACAATTATCACTCAAAACCGGAAATTACTTTATCATTTTTTAAAACATACCCCACAAGAAGAATTGTTTAAAATACCTGAAGGATTTAACAACAACATTTGGTGGAATATTGCCCATGTGGTGGTCACAGAACAAAAATTGGTTTATGGATTGAGTCGATTACCACTTAACATTTCTAAAGTATTGGTGGAAAAATATCAGAAAGGTACTGCGCCTAAAGGGCACCCACCTGCAACCGAAGTGGAAGAAATCAAAAAATTACTTTTTTCACTTCCAGAAAAAACAAAATCGGATTATAATAATGGTATGTTCACGGATTTTAAAAGTTACATGACCACTCCCAAAGTAGAATTGAATTCTGTAGAAGATGCTATTGCCTTTAATGCATTTCATGAAGGGTTGCACCTTGGCAGCATTATGGCCTTGGCAAGAGTATTAAAGGCGTAGTTTTTATTTTAAGAAAACACTTCGACAGGCTCAGTTTCACGCATAGTACTTGAATCTAAATTGGCACCCTGTACTTTTCTTTTAAGAACTGATTGGCATCCGCATAAGGAATTAGCAATTCAATCGCGCCATCGGCGTATGAAGCGACTTCGTACTGGTTGTAGATAAGTTGAACGCCTTCTTTGGTGAACCCTAAGTTTTCGGGAAGGTGAAAAACTTCACCGGAAAACATAAATCCCGTACCGTTTATGGAGCCTTGTTCCGGAATTTCTTGATCATTTCTAAACTTTGTTTCGGCAAAATCAATAAAACCCTCTAAATCTTTAAAAAGCTGGTAGTTTTCAAGTTCAACATTTTTCTCTTTATCGAAATTTAAAAAAATAGATTCGCTATGCCCATGGGCCCCGCCAGTATAAGTATAGGTGTCTAAAATTATCGATAGCAAGAATGCGTTCTCGTAACTTATTTCTCCATTCGCCTTTGCTTCCCAGCCAATAGCTTCGTCATTAAATTCGTTCTTAAAACTTCGGTAGCCCTTACTAAATGACGCCATGGCCTGTTCTACTGAATTTACATTACTACTATCCTCAAATTTTAAATAATAAATGAGTTCTTCATCAACTATGGTATTAACTTTTTCGGCAATACGGGTTTCGCCCAGAGCTCTAGGAATCGTAATCTTAATTTTTGGGCAGTCATTACAAGACTTATTTTTAAGTTCTGTAGTTTCAAACGTAAGCTTTGCTTCGTTTTCGCAACCAAGCAAAAGCAGTATTGTTAATAGGAAAAAAAACAAGTTTTTCATTAGGGCAAGTTAGATGTCAAAAATAAGCACTTGTCTTCAGTTATGGTAAGATTGATTACTCCAAAACTTAACAATACCTTTGTAATCATAATTTTATAGAATGAGCAAACAAGATTTAAAATTCAATAGTAAAACAATTCACGGAGGTCAAGAACCAGATGCCGCCTATGGTGCGGTGATGCCTCCCATATACCAAACTTCCACCTATGCCCAAAGCACACCGGGAGGTCATAAAGGATTTGAGTATTCGCGTAGTGCCAACCCAACAAGAACAGCACTGGAGAATTCGTTGGCCAGTATTGAAAATGGTTCGTATGGATTGGCTTTTGCAAGTGGATTGGCAGCTATCGATGCGGTGGTAAAATTGTTGAATCCTGGAGATGAGGTGGTTTCTACTAATGATCTCTACGGTGGCAGCTATCGAATTTTTAAGCAGATTTTTGAAAAATATGGGATTACCTTCCATTTTATAGGCATGCAATCCCTAGATAAAATAGAAGCTAAAATCAATACAAACACCAAACTGATTTGGGTAGAAACACCGACCAACCCGATGATGAATGTTATTGATATTAAAGGAGTTTCTGCTTTGGCAAAAAAGCATGACTTGTTGTTGGCTGTAGATAATACTTTTGCTACACCCTATTTACAAAGACCTTTAGATTTGGGGGCAGATATTGTGATGCATTCCGCTACCAAATATTTAGGAGGCCATAGCGATGTTGTGGTAGGTGCTTTAGTTGTTAAAGACAAAGATTTGGCAGATAAATTATATTTTATCCAGAATGCCAGTGGTGCGGTTTGTGGCCCTATGGACAGTTTTTTAACCCTTCGCGGAATAAAGACGCTTCATGTGCGAATGCAGCGGCATTGTGAAAATGGAAAGGCGGTAGCAGCGTATTTGGCGAATCACCCTAAAATTGGAAAAGTGTACTGGCCTGGTTTTGAAAGTCACCCGAACCATGATGTGGCCAAGAGTCAAATGGATGATTTTGGAGGTATGATTTCTTTTGTGCCTAACGGTAGCAGTTATGAAAATGCTATCAAGATTGTAGAAAAACTAGAGATTTTTACGCTCGCCGAGTCACTCGGTGGAGTAGAAAGTTTGGCAGGTCATCCGGCGAGCATGACGCATGCAAGTATCCCGAAAGAAGAGCGTGAAAAGAGTGGTGTTGTAGATGCCTTAATAAGGCTTAGTGTTGGTATTGAAGATGCAGAAGACCTTATTGCAGATTTAGAGCAGGCAATAGGCTAATCTTTTTTTGAAATATTTTCAAAAATAAGGTCTTCAAATTATACAAATAGCATAATTTTGCCGTTGAATTCCTAATTCAATAAAATATGCCCTTTTAAGGGTTAACAAATTATCAATCCTTTATGGAAGCAAAGATTAAAGCATTTATGGATGAGGTGAAGTCTAGAAATGGACACGAACCTGAATTTATTCAAGCAGTACAAGAGGTTGCAGAAACTGTAATTCCGTACATCGCGAAGCACAAAATTTATAACGGCAAGAATATTCTTTTACGAATGGTTGAGCCTGAACGCTTATTATCGTTTAGAGTGGCATGGGTAGATGATAATGGTGAAATTCATGTAAACCGCGGATATCGCATACAGATGAACTCTGCCATTGGCCCATACAAAGGAGGACTTCGTTTTCACCCTACGGTAAATGCAAGTGTATTAAAGTTTTTGGCTTTTGAACAAGTCTTTAAAAACAGTTTAACTACGCTACCCATGGGTGGTGGTAAAGGAGGTTCGGATTTTGACCCTAAAGGAAAATCTGATGATGAGGTAATGCGCTTTTGCCATGCCTTTATGTTAGAATTGAATAGACATATAGGGCCTAATACCGATGTGCCTGCTGGTGATATTGGTGTTGGAGCACGCGAAATTGGTTTCCTTTTCGGAATGTATAAGAAAATCAGAAATGAATTTACTGGGGTATTAACAGGTAAAGGTCGTTCTTGGGGCGGTTCTTTAATTCGCCCAGAAGCTACAGGTTATGGTACCGTTTATTTTGCCGATAGCATGCTGAAAACCAAAGGAGAATCTTTTAAAGGTAAAAAGGTTGTAATCTCAGGTTCGGGCAATGTTGCACAATATGCTGCGGAAAAAGTATTGCAGCTTGGTGGTAAAGTATCGACACTTTCAGATTCTGGAGGATATATTCATGATAATGACGGTATTGATGCCGAAAAACTGGCTTTTGTGATGGATTTAAAGAACAACCGTCGCGGAAGAATTTCTGAGTATGCCGATAAATACGATTCAGCTACTTACCATGCTGGAAAAACGCCTTGGGAAGTGGCATGTGATATTGCATTACCCTGTGCTACACAAAATGAACTAGGCGGAGACGATGCCAAGACACTAATTAAAAATGGTTGTATATGCGTAGCAGAAGGTGCTAATATGCCATCGACACCTGAAGCTATTCATGAGTTCCACGAGGCGAGAATACTTTTCGCACCTGGTAAAGCTTCAAACGCTGGTGG
>CALBVX010000164.1 GCA_937969515.1 uncultured Croceitalea sp.
GATACGGGAGTACAAGCCGAACCTGCTAGTGGAACCACTATCATGGGATATGCAGGTATTGTTGAAGGTAATAATGTAGCGCCTAATGGCGATGATTATTTTCATTACAATAGCATTGTTCAGATTACCAATTATTTACAGACTACAAGCTGTGGTCAGACCGCAGCTTTAACGAATTCACCACCGACGATAGATCCGGTTCCAGATTATACTATTCCTAAGGGTACGGCCTTTGTGTTAACTGCGAATGCTACTGACGTAGATGCGGGCGATGTCTTGACTTATACTTGGGAGCAGATTGATGATGGGGTAGTGGTAACCAGTACTTTTGGTCCTGAAAACGCAAGTGGAGCAAACTTTAGGTCTCAAAAACCAACAACAAATCCTGAAAGGTATTTTCCGAAGCTATCACGAATAATTCAAGGAAATCTCACCCAAACTAATCCCGCAGAGAGTTCGGCTTGGGAGACGGTCGCAACAATAGAACGTGATTTTAATTTCGCATTTACCGCCAGGGATAATGCTACTGGAGGGGGGCAGGTAACAGCAGAATTGGCTAAAGTTACTACCGTAAATGCTGCTGGCCCTTTTTTGGTCACTTCGCAAACCACAAATGAAGTTTATGATGCTGGTAGCATTCAGCAAATTACATGGGATGTTGCGAATACCGATAAAGCGCCAATAAATACACAGGCCGTCGACATTTTACTCTCTACAGATGGTGGGGTCACCTTTCCTTTTCTTATTGGTGATGATTTGCCAAACACTGGTAGTGCAGTTGTGCAATTGCCCGGAGAAGCGAGCACAACTACGCGGATTATGGTAAGAGCCTCAGATAATATTTTCTTGGCCGTAAATTCCACAAACTTCACCATTCAAGAATCTCAGGTAGTTTTGAACTTTCAAGAGCTGAATTTTGAAACGTGCCAACCGAATGATGTACTAGTTCCTTTTACCTTTGAAACTTATAGCGGCTTTAATGAAGAAGTTATTTTTAGTGCGCTAAATACACCTGCAGGATTAACGGTTAATTTCTCACCAATTAGTGCGTCTACAAATGGTACCAATGTAATACTGACCTTGTCAAATACAGGAAGTGTTGCCGTTGGCGATTATCCAATAATAATACGGGGAGCGGCTGCAGGTTTAACGGTTGAAAATAGTATCAACCTTAAGGTGTACAATACAAGTTTCACCCCTGTAACCTTGCTTTCGCCAAGTGATTTAGAGACCAATACCCGAATTAGTCCACAATTGCAATGGCAGGCCGATTTGAACAATACTGCTTACGATATTGAAATTGCCACAGATGCTTCTTTTGCAACACTTATTGAAAGTGCTACGGTAAGTTTTGAATCGTATCAGCCCAGCAATTTGCTCCCCGAAACCAGCTACTTTTGGAGGGTAAGACCTAAGAATGACTGTGGAACAGGAAATTTTGGAACGCCTTTTAGTTTTACCACATCTCCAGTGACCTGCACAGCTCTAGATGGCAGAGGTTTTCCAGTAGAAATTTCAGCTGGTAATGCATCTACGATTACGAGTACCATAAGTGTTTTACAAGATTTGCCTATTGCCGATTTAGATGTCAATCTAGATATTTCACATACATTTTTAGAAGACCTGATAATTACACTTACATCACCTTCGGGCACAACGATTACCTTATTATCTAAAAATTGTGGAAACCTTAATAATATTAGTGCAGTTTTTGATGATGAAGGGCTTGAACTTAGTTGTTCAACTAATACACCTGCAATAAATGGTACAATACAGCCTTTGGGCTCTTTAAGTTCATTTAATGGAGAATCTTCTCTTGGAGATTGGGTACTTGAAATTCAAGATACCGCTAATGGTGATGGAGGTTCTTTAGATTCTTTTTCATTGGCGTTTTGTGTTGAAGGTATTTTAAGGCCAGACGATGATGAAGATGGTGTTTTCGATGATGGTGACGATTTGTGTTTAGGAACGCCGAAAGGTGTTGAGGTCGATGTTACGGGCTGTGCCGTACACAGGTTTGCAGCGAATAATTTTAGTATAAAGGTTCAGAGTGAATCGTGCAGAAACAATAATGACGGTTCTGTTGAAATCGAAGCAATTGATGATGCCATTTCATACACTGCTACCCTGGTCGGTGATAACGGAAGTTTTAATGGAAGCTTCACTGATATATTTTTGTTCGACAACCTACTAGGGGGTAATTATAGATTATGTATTACGGGCACAAATGCAGGAATCACGTACGAAGAACGATGTTTTGATATCGTGATCGACGAACCCGAAATTTTAGCGGTTTCGGCAGAACTTATAGAAGGTGCTTTGCAAGCTGTAGTTCGTCTTCAGGGGGCTAGCTTGTTCAACGTTGAGGTTAACGGTGTGGTTACGCAAACCGAGAACTCTGAACTAACCGTCGATCTTCAACCTGGTATAAATGAACTTCGAGTATTCACGAATCTTCCCTGTCAAGGTAGTTTTAAAGAGTCGTTGTTCGTTGCAACAATACCAATAGTATATCCGAACCCAGTTCAAGAAACATTAAATGTGTTTTTAAATCAAGAAATAGGCAATGTAACCATACAACTGTTTGATGGTAACGGTCGTTTGATAAAAGAAAGTGATGAAGCGTTGAATGGAACAAATCTTGAGATGGAATTTGGCCCCTATGCGGCGGGTATTTATTTTTTAAGAGTTTCTGGAGTTAATTTTAAAGAAGAATTTAAGGTATTGAAAAAATGAGAATAAGGTATTTTTCTTTTATATTGATACTGCTGCTTGTGGCGTGTAAAAAAGACAGAGCTCCTAGGTCTCCAGAAGCTGCGCTACTCGTTTTTCCTTTAGAAAATTCTGAGTGCAATACAGGTATAAGCATTAATGAAACCCTAAGTCAAGTGACTTTTGAGTGGCAGCCTTCGGCAAATACACAGACTTATACTTTAAGTGTCGTAAACCTGAATACAAATACGCCGCAAACAATTACTACAGCCTCTACATCGGCGAGTTTGTCAATTCAAAAAGGTGCACCTTATTCTTGGACGGTGACCTCATCAAACAATGACTCCGATATTACGGCAGCCAGTGAAAATTGGTTGTTTTACAATGCGGGTCCGCAAATAAGTTATCCGCCATTTCCGGCACAGATTGTATTTCCCGCATCCGGAAGTACAGTACAAGCTAATCAAGGAAATCAAGTTGTACTTCAATGGATAGGAGCCGATGTAGAAGACGATATTACAGGTTTTGAGGTCTATTTTTCTGAAGAAAATCCGCCTACGAGCTTATTGGAAAGTACTGATGCTACTGAAATGGAAGTGACAACAACAGTGAGCTCGGGGACTACTTATTATTGGAGCGTAGTTACAACCGATAGCGCAGGAAGCACATCAGATTCCGGAGTTTACGATTTTAAGGTTTTGTAGTAGTCTTAAGAACCGTTAAACTGGTTCATCGTATTCTGCACACCACCAAAAACAAAAGACTTGATTACATCGCATGATTTTTCAAGCCTTTCTTGAAGAGCTTTAGATTCACCTTCATTCCATTCGCCAAGTACATAATCTACCTGTCTGCCTGTACCAAAATCTGCACCTACCCCGAATCGAAAACGATTGTATTTTGTGGTCTGCAACATATTTTGTGTGTCTTTTAAACCATTATGCCCACCATCGCTGCCTTTGGTCTTCAACCTTATCGTACCGAAGGGTAAGTTGATGTCATCGGTGATTACCAGAAGGTTTTGAAGTGGAATTTTTTCTTTATCCAACCAATATCTAATGGCTTTACCGCTCAAATTCATAAATGTTGATGGTTTCAGGCATAATATGCTTCTGCCCTTATATTTAAAAGTTGCGATTGCGCCAAGTTTTGCGTCCTCAAAGACAAAGCTTTCCTTTTGTGCTAGTGTGTCCAAAATTTTAAAGCCAATATTATGTCGTGTATTTTCATACTTATCGCCAATATTTCCTAATCCAACCACTAAAAACTTTTTCATAATATCGGTTTCGCTTAGAATTTGATTTTCGGTTTTAAAAATGGATAATAACCACTTGAACATCTTTGTTGTATTTGCCCAAAAATACAAAAGCATCCAAAAATCAAGCTTTTAACTCGATTATGGATGCTTTAGCTTTTATAAAAATTAGTTTATTCTGCACCTTCTGCTGCAGGAGCTTCAGCTGGGGTATCACCACCATCTGCTGCGCCTTCGGCACCTTCTTCTCCTTCTTCTTCATCCTCATCATCTTCAACAGCATTACGAGATGCTTTTACTTGAACGACAGCAGTACTGTCCGGGTGAAGAATAGTGAAATCGTCACTTAATAAAGTTTCAACTGCAATTGTACCTCCAATTTTAAGTTTAGAAATATCAATAGTGATGAAATCTGGCAATAAGTCTGGTAAGGCCTTGATAGAAAGTTTTCTTTTTCTAAATAATAAACGACCACCGTTTCTTACCCCTGGTGAATTTCCTTCTAAACGAACAGGAATATTCATAGTAACGGCTTTGTCAGCAAACAATTGGTAAAAATCGATATGCAAAATTTTATCCGTTACAGGATGAAACTGAATGTCTTGTAAAACAGCTTTAAAAGTTTCGCCACCTTCTAACTCAATTACAGCGGTATATGCGTTAGGGGTGTACACTAATTTTTTGAATGATAATTCATCAGCTGAAAAGTGTAATGGTTTATCCCCTCCGTACAGTACGCAAGGAACCTTTCCAGCATTACGTAAAGCTTTGGTAGAAACCTTGCCCACGCTTTCTCTTTGAGATCCTTTGATAGTAATTGACTTCATTATATATATTAAAAATGTTTAAAATTCAATTTCGAATTATAAGGCTTAAGGCCTTAACGTAGTCGAAGGCTACATTAAAAATTTTGAAGATATCGATGTGTTGTGGTGAACACGGTGCATCACATCTGCGAAGAGGTCTGCACAACTCAATACCTTTACTTTATTGCTCTTTATTTCAATAGGAATGGAATCTGTGATAATCAATTCCTTCAACTGTGATTTTTCTATTTTTTCATAAGCATTGCCCGAAAGCAGGCCATGAGTTGTAATTGCCCTAACACTTAGTGCACCCCTTTCCATCATCAAATCTGCAGCTTTAGTAAGCGTACCTGCCGTATCGACCATATCATCAACAAGCACAACATTTTTTCCTTGAACGTCACCAATCAGTTCCATGTGGGAGATTACATTGGCCTTAGCGCGTTGCTTGTAACAGATAACAACATCACATTCTAAAGCTTTTGAATAAGCATATGCTCTTTTAGAACCGCCCATATCGGGTGAAGCTACGCAAAGGTTATCTAAACCTAGATTTTCTAAATACGGAAGAAACAAGGTTGATGCAAATAGGTGGTCAACAGGTTTTTCAAAGAAGCCCTGAATTTGATCCGCGTGCAAATCCATAGTTATAATTCGTGTCGCACCAGCAGCTTCTAACATTTTTGCAACCAATTTGGCAGCTATAGGAACTCTTGGTTTGTCTTTTCTGTCTTGCCTTGCCCAACCAAAATAAGGCATAACCGCAGTAATATGTCTGGCTGAAGCACGTTTAGCTGCATCGATCATCAACAACATTTCCATTAAATTCTCAGAACTTGGGTTTGTTGAACCGATGATAAAAATTCGTGTGCCACGGATAGATTCCTCAAATGATGGTTGAAATTCTCCGTCGCTATATCTGGAAAATATAACCTTACCCAATTTTGCACCGTAAGAAGCTGCAATTTTTTCGCCTAGGGCAGTACTTTGCGTGCAAGCAAAAATTTTAGGTTCCGGAACTTGATAAGACATTATAATTAATTAGCGTTGCGCTTTTTAAAGCCTATTTCTTTTAAGGAGGTGCAAATTTAAAAATTAATCTGGGTTGCTAAAGGATAATTGTATGAATTTTAGGTTTGAACGGAAATTATTTTTTAGCTTTGCAGTCCGATTAAAAATAATTGCTCGAGTGGCGGAACTGGTAGACGCGCTGGATTCAAAATCCAGTTCCTT
>CALBVX010000165.1 GCA_937969515.1 uncultured Croceitalea sp.
CCGTCGTACATGACGTTCTTCGTCATAGAATTGGAATTACATACGAGGCCGAAGCAGAGAATATTACTTCAGAAGAAATCATAAACAAGATTGTAAACGAGGTTGAAGTGCCTTAAATCAGTTGTCAGTGAAACGGCAAAAGTGCTTAAAGCTGCATTATAGGCATTGACCGCTGCATACTAATCCCTGTTTACTGAACTAAATGAATACAAAAGAGTTACTTAAGAAAGTACGAAAGATTGAGATCAAGACACGTAGGTTGTCTGATCATATCTTTGGAGGTGAGTATCACTCTACCTTCAAGGGGCGGGGTATGACGTTTAGCGAAGTTAGGCAATATCAATTTGGTGATGACGTACGTTCCATAGACTGGAATGTTACCGCACGCTATAACGAGCCATACGTTAAAGTATTTGAAGAAGAGCGTGAGTTGACAATGATGCTCATGGTAGATGTTAGTGGCTCTGAGCTTTTTGCAACTACCAATCAGTTTAAGAAAGACGTGCTTACCGAAATATCGGCCACCCTGGCTTTCTCGGCAATGCAGAACAATGATAAAGTAGGTCTTATTTTATTCTCCAACGAAGTAGAGCTTTTTATTCCTCCAAAAAAAGGAAAAAGTCATGTGCTTAGAATTATTCGTGAACTACTAGAGTTTAAGCCTCAAAGTAAAGAAACCAATATTGCCGAAGCACTTAAGTTTCTTACCAATGTGATGAAGAAGAAGGCAATCGTTTTTGTTCTCTCAGATTTTATTGCTGATGATTACGACAATACACTTCGCATTGTAGGAAATAAACATGATGTTACGGGTATTCGGGTTTATGACGAAAAAGAAGAATATATTCCGAATCTAGGAATGATTCAGGTGCAGGACACCGAAACTGGTGGGGTCAAATTAGTAAATACTAGCTCAAAAAAAGTGCGCCATGAATATTGGCGTTACCATTTAGAAAAAGTGGATTATTTTAATAATGCATTTACAAAGTCTGGAAGCGGTGTTATTGATTGCCGCGTAGATGAAAGCTATGTGAAAAAGTTGTTGGGCTATTTTAAACGAAGAGGTTAATACATGAGAGTTCAAAATTTAAAGTTCAATGTTCAATGTTTTGCAAGGGTCGCTTGCAAGGCTATTACGTTTTGCTTTTTAATTTCTTCTCTTTCTAATTATGCCCAAGACTCAAGAGTTTCAGCTGAGATAGATACTACCACAATTAAGATAGGAGAACAGATACAGTACAAAATAACTGTAGAAACAGACTCTTTAAACCTTGTTTATTTCCCTGAAGACCAAACTTTTTCTCCTGTAGAAATGGTTGAGGCACTGAAAATAGATACCACAAAAAATAAAGACAGGGTTACTTTGCAACGAATTTATGCCCTTACACAATTTGACAGCGGAGCCTATACTATTCCACCCCAACGTATTGCCATAAACGAAGAACCATTTTTTACCGATTCTTTTAGAATTAGAGTCGGAGATGTAGCAGTAGATACCACAAAG
Organism: uncultured Croceitalea sp.; assembly: GCA_937969515.1. Classification (GTDB taxonomy): domain Bacteria; phylum Bacteroidota; class Bacteroidia; order Flavobacteriales; family Flavobacteriaceae; genus Croceitalea; species Croceitalea marina. Next base: position 1,505 of record CALBVX010000165.1, read on the forward strand.
CAGAAGTTATACGATATTAAACCGCTCATTGAGGTGGAGAAAAGCAATGCCAAACTCTGGATAATTGCCTTTTTTATTTTATTCGGAGTGTTTATACTCGGTGCTCTGGTCTACTGGTTTTTCTTGAGAAAAAAACCATTGACAGAAGAAGAAAAAGTAGCCCTGCTACCGCCTTTTGATCGTGCACTTTTACAGTTGAAAGAGTTAGAAAATTCGCGATATTTAATTCAAGATGAATACAAAAAATACTATTCAGAACTTACCGATATCGTGCGTTCTTACTTAGAGGAAGATGCCCACGTTTCGGCCCTAGAAAGTACTACCGACCAACTTATTGAAAAATTAGAACTTTTAAAAGATGCCGGAGAACTGGCCATTGAAGATGAAACTTTAACGCAATTCAAAAAAGTTTTACAAACAGCAGATTTGGTAAAATTCGCGAAATCAAAGCCGCCTACATCGGTAGCCGAACAAGACCGCATTTTAGTTGAAAATATTGTTGTTAAAACCAAAGAAGCACTCCCTGAACCCACAGAAGAAGAATTGCTTCAAAATGAAGCGTATCTAGAAGAACTCGAAAAGAAAAAACAACGCAAGCGCATCTATATTGCTGCGGCCGTTTTTGGTGGTTTAGTATTACTTGGTGGTGGAGCTTCCCTTGCTTATTATGGTTTTAAAACTGTTAAAGACACTGTTTTCGGCTATCCCACAAAAGATTTATTAGAGGGAGAATGGGTAAATAGTTCTTATGGCTATCCCCCAATAGATATAGAAACCCCAGAAGTTTTAATAAGACAAGACCAAGAGCTGCCCGATGAAGTTCGTGAGGCCTTACAAAGCATTCAGATATTCTCTTCTGGCAGTACACTCGGTGTCTTTTCCGTTACCGCCAGTTCGGCCACTTTCAAAGAACAAAAAGAGGCCAATTTTGAAGGAGCTATCGGGAACGCACTTGCTACTTTTGAAGCTCAGGGAATTAGAAATATCATTCCAAAACAAGAAGAATTTGTTTCAAAATCTGGTGTACAGGGCATAAAGACCTATGGATCTGGGCAATACCAAGACCCCTTATCAAAAGACAAAAAGAAAATTAAATACGCCATTGTACTTTTTGGTGGTAAGGGTTTCATGCAACAAGTGCTTATGACTTGGGAAGATGGTGATGACTATGCGGAAAAAATTGTTGAACGAATATTGGCTTCGGTCGATGTAAAAACGCAGGCTTAATGTTAGAGAATATAGAGTTTGCAAATCCCGGATTGTTTTGGCTGCTGTTACTGCTGCCTTTAGCAATATTGTGGTACATACTTACACGCAAAAGTCAAGTAGCTTCCTTAAAAATATCAAGTACTAAAGGGTTTAGAACTTCAAATTTTCTTTCCAAGCTCAAACCCTTGCTTTTCGTGCTGCGACTTTTAGCGCTTGCCGCGGTGATTACCGCCTTGGCCAGGCCTCAAACCAAAGAAGTTTCTACTAGAACGAAAACTACAAAGGGTATTGACATTGTAATGGCTATAGATGTTTCTTCAAGTATGCTGGCCAGAGATTTAAAGCCTAATAGGTTAGATGCCCTTAAAGATGTTGCGGAAGACTTTATCAGAAAACGCCCAAACGATAGAATAGGTCTTGTGGCCTATGCGGGCGAAAGCTATACAAAAACACCCATCACAAGTGATAAGTCCATTGTTTTAGCCGCGTTAAGAGATATCGATTATGGTCAGCTTGAAGACGGTACTGCAATTGGTATGGGGCTCGCCACCTCGGTCAATAGACTGAAAGAAAGTAAGGCTATTAGTAAAGTGATTATTCTTTTGACCGATGGTGTAAACAATGCTGGTTTTATAGAACCCCAAACTGCTGCAGACCTAGCTGTCGAATACGATATTAAGACGTATACGATAGGGTTAGGAACTAACGGAAACGCACTTACACCCATCGCTTATAAACGTGATGGTACGTTCCAGTTCGGAATGCGACAAGTAGAAATCGATGAAGGTTTATTACAAGATATTGCGGACCTCACGGGCGGAAAGTACTTTAGGGCAACCGACAATGACAAGCTTGAAGAAATTTATGATGAAATAAATAAGTTAGAAAAGACCGAAATTGAAGAATTCAAGTATACGAAATACGAAGAAAAATTCAGGCCATGGGTGTTTTTGGCCGGAATTTTGTTACTATTAGAATGGATCTTAAGAGCGACAATATTTAAAAGTTTTATTTAAAAATGGTGCAATTCGACGAAAAATTATACTTCTATTTACTGGGCATTGTTCCGGTATTGGTATTGCTTTTTCTTATGTTGCAGGTATGGAAAAAAAGCAAACAAAGAGAGTTCGCAGATGCTCAATTACTAAAGCGCTTAGCACCTGAAAAATCTACTTTTAAATCCACTTTAAAGCTTATTTTTCTTTTACTGGGGCTAACCTTCTTGACCCTTGGTTTGGTAAATCCGAAAATCGGCACAAAATTAGAGACCGTAAAACGCGAGGGGGTAGATATCGTTTTCGCCGTAGATGTTTCTAAAAGTATGTTGGCCGAAGATATCGCACCAAATCGTATTGAAAAATCAAAGCGATTGGTTTCAGAAATCATCAACCAATTGGCCAGTGACCGCATTGGTATTATTGCTTATGCCGGTCAAGCCTACCCGCAATTACCCATTACAACAGATTATGGGGCCGCAAAAATGTTTTTGCAGAGCATGAATACCGATATGCTTTCTTCACAGGGCACCGCAATAAATTCTGCCATAGAA
>CALBVX010000166.1 GCA_937969515.1 uncultured Croceitalea sp.
GTAGGCCTCGGGTTGGTAATAATCATAGTACGAAACAAAATATTCAATAGCATTTTCAGGAAAAAACTGTTTAAATTCTGAGTAAAGCTGTGCGGCAAGGGTTTTGTTATGTGCTAAAACCAATGTGGGTCGCTGAACCTCTTCAACAAGGTTTGCAACGGTAAAAGTCTTACCTGATCCGGTAACCCCTAATAAGGTCTGATGCTTGTCTTTTGCACGAACCCCATCAGCAAGTTGCTTTATGGCTTGAGGTTGATCCCCCGTAGGTTTAAAATCTGAAACTACCTTAAACTTCATATGGTAAAAATACTAAAGGGATGAAGGAAAAGAAGAAGGTTCTACTATCTTTTTAAGGTAAAAAAGCCTTGTATTTCGCGTTGGGTATCATCCACGGCCTTGAACCAATATCCTCCGGAAGGGAGTGGTCTTCCATTAAAAGTACCGTCCCATCCAAGGGAATCCTGAGTGATTTCCTTTAAAAAGGTACCATATCTATCAAAAATACGAATACTGCTTAAAACAACCCTCTCTCCTCCCGCAGGCTGCACAAATTGCCAAAAATCATTGACTAAATCTCCATTCGGGGTGAAGAATTTTGGAAAGCCCTCAACAGTTAAGTCCTGCACAAAAGTTTCTTCCGCAATACCACAACCATTTTTATCACGGACATACAATGTATGAGTTCCCGGAGTCACTGCACTGAAAACATTACTGTCTTGATAAGGTCCATTACTATCATCAATGGCATACTCATAGTCACCATTACCGGTTATCTCTACTGTTATTTGTAACCCAAGGGCAGTATCTATAATCCGCAAATTATCTATAGTGGCAATTTCTGATGAAACAACTTCGAAATCAAAAAATGTAGGGCACTCCAAAAGATTTCCTGACTGTGAAACGGTGTTGTATGCCTCCAATCTATATTGTCCGTTTTGAGATATACTAATATTCTCACTTTCAACAATCAAGGTCTCTGAACCTAAATTATTAATACTATACCAGCGATACCCTTCAGCCCCTGTTGGTGCCGTAAGCTCTAAAGAACCATCATTTTCACAAAAAGCAAAAACACTATCAAATGTAAAATCAGGATTTAAAGTAACCAAGTTGCCTGTTGCGGGATCAAAATAGGGTCCACAACCCAATAATGTTGAAAAAGATTCTTGAGCGCAGCCAATAGCATCTCCTGCAATATTAAACGGAATTATAGTGATGAAAAATGTCCTATTGGGTTCAAAGTCGATTACAAAGGTCGAGTTGGTAAAAAAAGAAGTATTGTCTAGAATGTTTGTTTCTGTCGGACTTGTACCAATAGTAACCCGATAACCTGTAGCTCCAGGAACCTCTTGCCATTCTATTAAAGGTGTTAAAGGAACATTTATATCGCCGTTGGTTGGTGAAATTAGACTTGTGCATCCTGGAAGGGCTACAAGAGCTCCTGTGGTAAAACTAATTTCTAAACAACTAATTGCCGTTCCATTACTATTTAAAGCAACTACTTGTGCATAAAGTAATGTATTTGCCGGTAATTCTCCAGGAGGATCAAAACTTAAAGATGTAACATTTGTATTTACAATGTCACCTAAACCTGGAGATGTGCCAATTATAACATCATAATTGGTGGCTCTTGATGCATAGCTCCAAGTTACATCTGTAAACACACTAACATCGGTTTCACCGTCTACGATATTTGAGATGACAGTACAATCTGGTACAGTTGTAACGTCCTCTGTCATAAAACTTTCCGATGGACATGGAATTTCAGGTTGGTTTAAGAAGAATAGACTGATGGTCACATAAATCGTCGTATTTTCAGGTAATCCTAGTGGGGGCATAAAACTGGTAGCATTACCTACATTTCTTCGATTGACTATATCTGTATCACCATCTGTAGTTCCAATCGAAATTATATACCCAGTAACACCTGTAACTTCTTGCCATGTTATCGCCGCATCTACGGCCACATTTGTATCTCCATCTTGCGGACTCGTCAATAACGGACAACTCTGGCTATGCATTTGTAAAAAGCCAAATAGTAAAACAGTAAATAGCAATTTTTTTAACATTTGATACAAACCAAGCTCTTTAAACTACAAAAAAATACAGACTCATATTATCTTTTTAACGCAAAGTGCCCCTGAAATATCCGTCCATCTTCCAAGGTGGTTCTAAACCAATAATCAGCTTCAGGTAGGGGATTATTATTATAAGTACCATCCCAGCCTTTAGAAGTTACATTAAATAGCGCAACTAAGTTTCCATATCTATTGAAAATGGAAATCGTACTATTCGGTTGAAATTCTGAATTTAGACCAATGATTTGCCAAGAATCATGAATTCCATCGCCGTTCGGCGTAAAAAACTTTGGATAACCAACAACAGAAATTAAATCTTCAGTGATACCACAATTATTTTTGTCTTGAATAAAAATTGAAAAGATTCCCGGTTGAACATCGGTAAAAATATTCGAATCTTGATAGTTCGTTCCGTCCAATGAGAATTCATAATCACCATCACCTGAAACTATAATTTCTACAATATTATTATCGGAAATATCTTGAATATTAATGTTGTCAATAATGGCTTTATTCGAGGGCAATACCTCAAAACGTTTGGCATAAGTACATTCATAAACCGCTCCTCCTTGAACATACTTATATCCTATTTCCAATTCATATAATCCAATACTATTAACTGAAAGTTCTCTAGCATTACTTAGCTCAAAAGATGAACTAGCATTCACCTGTCTCCATCTATAAAGATCAAACCCATCAGGTGCTGTAATTATTTCAGGAGGGCCATCGGTACAGAACAGCATTTGCTCGGGAAAATCAAATTTTGGAGTCGGATTAATTACTAAATCTACTTCTAAGGTATTTACACATTGATTGTTATTTTCTATTCTGGCATATACTGTGTTCGGCTCACTATTGTAAACTGTGGAAAGCGGTTCTATTTCAAGCGATGCGTTGTTTCTGTTTTCATAAAAAGACACTTCAAAGTTTTCTAAGGTAGCCGTATCAATGGCATCCAATAGATTAAAATTGCCATTTAGAATTAAATCATTTGGGTTTTCATCACAGGTATAAAGAGTTCTCTTACTATCATTACTTGTAAGGGTTGGAATAACTTCTAGATTAAGTTCACCAAGGCTTTCACAACCGTATTCATTGATTTTCTTATAGTATATAGTGCTGGTAAATGGATTTATATTTAGATACCCTACCGGCTCTTGTATAAAATTATTATTATCGCTATCGGTTAAGGTTTCATAGAAAAAATAAGAATCATTATCGATGATGATCTGTTCAAGGTTAAAAGTAGTAATTCCGTCTTGAGAGTCAATTTCATCGATATCGCATTGTGATAAAAATATTGTCGGAGTTTCCGGTAGTTTGTTAACTGAAATCAAAGCCTCGCCAATAATCGGGCATGTATTGATGTCAGGTAAAATTATTTCTAGGCTATACCTACCAGAATCATCAGGGAGTGCGGAATTTATTTGCAGAGTAGCACCAGTATTTGAAATCGGCACACCATCTTTTTGCCAGTTGTAAGTAGCTCCAGCGATTAGATCCGCTTCGAGAACAAAGCCTTCATTTACGCAAATGGATAAGGTATTACTTTTTGTTCCATCCGTATTTTTAACCAGGGAGGTTTTATCAAAAAACGATTGTATAAAAGGCGGTAAGCCTTGCGTACCATTTCGCCCATTAAGAGTAATGGCATTGTGTAGGTAATTTGCAGCTGTTCCTTTTTCATCAGGATTTTGAATAACTCCTAAACTTGGGGTGCCTCTAAAATAGTTTTCTGCTATGGTCCTATAAATTCTGCCATCTGATCCCAGTTGCAGGGCCCCACGAAATATTGGTCTTTCATCGATTATGATTTGAGAACCTTCAACATCATTTTGTGAAATGTCAAATTGAACAAGAGATGATGTATGTGTGCCAACTTCGCTTGCAGGGGCATTGTTTGATGCATGTACATATAAAAATTGCTGATTTGGGGAAAACTCTACCCCATAAGGAAATGGATTATCGCCGTTTATTGAAAGTACTAGTTGATTTGAAACAACACCGACCTCTTTATCAAAGTCATATAAAAATAGACCATCGTTAGAATTAGCACTTACAAGTTTACTTCCATCCGCATTAAATTTCATGGAACCTCTTGCATCACCTATTTCAATATCGAAACTACTCCTAATAGAATTTTTTTCTACCCCCGAAGTATTAACTTCGAATGCATGGTAGGTATTATAGGCAGCTTCAGAGCCATTTTCTGTCGAAAAGGCCATAACCCAAATCGACTGCTCAAAACAGTCTTTTACAACTGCTGTGATTTTTTCTGAACAATGGTCGAGCAACCTTACATTTTTTTCTACTACTTCACCACTCCCATTATTCAAAGTCATGTCAACTAAAGAATAGTTGAGTCCGCGATCTGGATCGTTCTCTGCAATAGAAGTGTCAACGGTAAAAATATAAAGTTTTTCAGGGTCTTGAGGTTTCGGAACAATAATGGCAGATTGCGTACTGGAAGGGTCTCCATAGAGCCCATTGCCATTCACCATTACCTCATGGTTTTTAGTGTATACCGTTATGCCATCCGTGTAAAATAGTAAATCTCCAAAGCTATCGGATATCGACGCACAGCCTTCAAAAGTGTCTATTTGCCCATCTGTCAAGGGTACTACGGTACCATCATTTTGAAACTGTATGCCCGCCTTGTTTCCAAAATACCAATTCGAAGTTTCTCCTTGAGCTAGTAATAGCACCGGAAAAAAAGTTAGTAATAGGATCCAAGTGTTTCTTTGAGACATCTTTGAGCATATGCAAAAAGCAATATACTACAAATCTCTTTTCTTTAACAAGGCATAGGACAAATAGATGAAAATTGCTGTCCAAGCGAGCACTATAAGTATCTCATACCAATGAACGCCATAATTAAGTGTAATTTTTTCACCAACCTGGTCGGCTACGGTTTGTACGGCTTCCAATCGGGTAATAGGTTCTTTTATCAGATTGAACATGGATTGTAACGGAAAGAAACCCATTATGGTGTCAGTGGTATCGGCATCGAATAGTTTCCATCTGATTAAACCTCTTGTAATACCTTCTAATATTTGCCAAATTATTAAGAAGCCAAGGGCAAATGCTGATCGTTTTACAAATATTCCAAGAAAAAGACAGAAAGAAAAGAAGCCCATTAACTTTATGAAAAAGGCAAAAACAAATTCTAAATCTGAAAATATTATCGATAGTTCGTTGAAATCAGAATAAATTAAACCCAATATAAGTGATACAACGAATACAAAAACTGTAGATATCAACGAAAAAGAAACAACCGTTAAAAACTTAGATAGGATAAATTCTTTTTTTGAGAGACCGTCTATTAAGTTCTGTTTTATGGTCTTGTTACTGTATTCGTTCGCCATCATAGATACTATGATAATGGCAAGGAATAGTTTGAAAAAGGCCGTTACAAAAGTGTTGAAATGCCAGATGTACGGAAAGTTGAAAATACCAATTTCGGCCAAATGAAATTTTATAGGCCCAATATCAAACTTTATAGCTGCTACTAAAGCAATCGATGTCAAAAGAACAAAATAGGATATGATCAGAACTTTACTAGCTCTATTGTTCCAAAGTTTTATAAATTCTATCTGTAATAATCGTACCATGGCTAGTTAGTTGTTTTTGGTTAGTGTCAAAAATTGTTCTTCTAAACTTTCTTTGCGTTTTACAAGGTGTGAAAGCACTAAACCTTTTTCAAATAACACTTTGTTTAATTCTTCAGCATTCATCTCTTCTTTTAAATATGCTGTAAGAATTCCATTGTTAGCTTCTATTTTACCAAAACTTGCATTTTTTTCCAAAAGCGATTTTAATGCTTCCATATCATTAGTTCTTAACTCAAAAAAGCCATGACTTGCAAGCATACCATCAACTGGACCAGAATACAATTTTTCTCCTTTTCTGAGAATAACGACGTGGCTACAAACCTTTTCTACCTCATCTAAAAGATGTGAGGCCAATAGAATAGTAGTCCCCTGCGAGGCTATTTTTTGAATGATTTCTCTAATCTGATGAATTCCCTGAGGGTCCAATCCATTTGTGGGTTCATCCAATATTAAAATTTCAGGATCATTCAATAGGGCAGAGGCAATGGCCAAACGTTGTTTCATACCCAAAGAGTAGGTTTTAAACTTGCTGTTCTTTCTATCTAAAAGGCCAACCAATTCTAATTTTTCAAGAATTTTATCTTGAGAAACCTCTTTGATTTTACAAACCAATTTTAGGTTTTGCTCTGCGGTCATATAAGGGTAAAAGTTAGGCCGTTCAATAATAGCTCCAACTTTTTTCAAAGCTTCATGGGTTGAGGTATTGCCATCGAACCAGCTAAATTCTCCAGCTGTTCTATTGACAACGTTTAAAATAATGCCTAAAGTGGTTGATTTACCACTGCCATTAGGTCCTAAAATGCCGTAAACATTACCTTTTTCAATAGTGAATGATAGGTTTTTTACAGCGGTTAAATGACCAAATTTCTTGGTAAGGTTAGTTACGGTTAGTATTGTTTCCAAGTTGGAATTCGTTTTTGATTGTTATACTAACTTGACGAACAATGAGGTGAAATGTTACAAAAAGGAGTGAAAAGAATATTTACGCAATAGATACAGTAAAATAAAAAAGCCCAATCAGCTATGCTAACTCGGGCTTTTTTGAATTTTTATTATCTGTAAAGGGTAAAGTGCCCAACCATTTCACGCTGGTCATTTTCTCCATTTAATTTTATCAGGTACCAATAGTCTCCTGTTGGTAAATCATAATCTTGATAGAGACCATCCCAACCTTCTTCATTATCCTCAAGCTCATAAACTTGTCGACCATATCTATCATATACTTTTATGAATATATTCGGGAACTGCTCAATATTTCTAGGAAGCCAAAGGTCGTTGGTTCCGTCACCATCAGGTGTAAAGAAAGTAGGTATTTCAATATCGATGAACTCCATGAAAATAGTGGTGATAGATTCACATCCATTTGCATCAACTACCCTAACTGTATAGGTATCTGTAGCGGTGATATAGAATTTATTATCATTCCCGTTATCGACATCGTTGAAATAATAAGTATATCCTTGCCTTCCACCTTCAACGAGTGCCGTAATTTCGTTTATATCTTGCTGTTCAGCAACAATTTGAAGCGGTAAGAACGCTTCTACCTCAAAAGTGACTGTATTTATACAACCGTTAGCATGCGCAACAGTTACAAAATGTTGCCCAGGAGCCATTCCTTCAAAATTTGGTTCTAATACCATATTGTTTGGATCATCGGTATCCAAACCGTAAAGTAGTGATGATGTAACTGAAGGATCCTCAAAAGTAAGTTCCAATCGGTTGGTAGGGGTGTCTCCCGAACATTCGTAAATCACTTCAGGAACAACATTTAAATTCGCCCCAGCTTCAATTTCTACAATTTCATTGGTCGTACAGCCCATTGCATCTCTCACAAAAATTACATAGGTTCCGTTGGGAAGACCTTCATAAGTTATTCTGCCTTCTTCAAAATCACCATCGCTATTACTATTTAAACTTGTGCTGTAAGGTGCCGTACCTCCTGCAATTGTAACTGTTATTGTTCCATCCTCATCTCCTGCGCAAATTTCTGGGGTAGAAGTATAAG
>CALBVX010000167.1 GCA_937969515.1 uncultured Croceitalea sp.
AAAGCTGAAAGACGGTCTGTCGCTATCATTACCAAAATATCGTTATTTAAAGTGTATACCTCTCTTACTTTTCCTTTATATACAGATTTCTGACCTGCAAAATGGAAATTGGTATCCATTATTGTGTTTGACATCATCAACTAGTTTTGGTGCTCAATATTCTTGTAAGCGTCAATAACCTTTTTAACCAGTTTATGGCGAATTACGTCTTTATCATCTAGGTGAATAATACTAATACCCTCGGTATTCTTAAGAATCAAAAGTGCTTCTTTTAATCCGGAAATTACACGTCGCGGTAAATCTATCTGCCCTGGATCGCCTGTTAATAAAAACTTTGCGTTTTTACCCATACGGGTCAAAAACATCTTCATTTGGGCATGGGTAGTGTTCTGGGCCTCATCTAGAATCACAAAGGCATTATCTAAGGTTCGGCCACGCATAAAGGCCATTGGCGCAATTTGAATGGTGCCGTCTTCGATATATTTTTCAAGTTTTTCAGGAGCGATCATATCGCGCAAAGCATCATACAAAGGTTGCATGTAAGGATCTAGCTTTTCTTTTAAATCTCCTGGTAAAAAACCCAGGTTTTCACCAGCTTCTACAGCTGGCCTAGTCAATATGATTTTTCTAACCTGCTTTTCCTTTAAAGCCTTAACTGCCAGAGCAACACCAGTGTAAGTTTTACCCGTACCTGCAGGGCCAATGGCAAAAACCATATCATTCTTCTTACTAGCATCTACTAGTCTGCGTTGATTTGCTGTTTGAGCCTTGATTAAACGACCGCTAACGCCATGCACTAAAACCTCTCCACTAGATTTTGATGAGTTCTCTTGTTCGCCATTACTCGTCAATACTCGCTCTATGGCATTTTCATCCAATTTATTATACTTAGCAAAATGGGCCGTAAGCATATCGAAACGCTTATCGAACTCTTCTAAAAGTTCTTCATCTCCATACACTTTTATTTTGCTTCCGCGAGCAACAATCTTAAGCTTTGGAAAGTACTTTTTTAATAATTCTATATTTTCATTCTGCTGCCCAAAAAAATCTCGCGGGCTAATTTCGGTGAGTTCTAATACCAGTTCGTTCAAAGAAATTTTACTATTTAGGGGTTTGTAGAATTTTGTAAAATATTGCGCAATGTTTTTGTTTAATTTTACATCTTAAACTTGTTCACAAACATAATTAAAAAAGGCTTTTCAAGAGCAAAAACATATTAACAGTACTGCATGGCAATCATTACTTTAACAACAGATTTTGGATACAAAGACCATTTTGTTGCTGCCATTAAAGGAAACATTTTAAAAGAAGTGCCAGATGCTACCATTGTTGATATTTCCCATGCGATTTCACCATTAGACACCAGAGAGTGCGCTTATATTCTTAAAAATTCATATTCTCATTTTCCCGAAGGTAGTATTCATATTATAGGTATGGACTCTGAAGCGTCTATCGAAAACGAACATATTGTGGTGCAGGTTGAAGGGCACTATTTTATCGGGGCAAATAATGGCATCATATCACTAATTGCAAAAGAACTAAACCTAGACCAAGTTGTACAAATTACTTTGCCCAATGTTCAAGTGAATTCTTTTCCGGTGATCGAGGTGTTTGTTAGAGTGGCCTGCCATTTGGCAAGAGGCGGAAAACTAGGCGTGGTAAGCAAGCCCTTCTCTGGCTTAAAGGAAATTAAAGAGTTGGAACCAAGGGTAACCAATGATGGCAAAACTATTTTAGGCAACGTTATTTATATTGATAACTATGGTAATGTAGTAACCAATATAACCAAGACCTTATTTGAGGCCTATAGAAACGGAAGGCCTTTTGAGCTAATAGCCAGAAGACAAAAAATAAAAGCCATTCATAAAAGCTATAATAGCTTTATCAATTATGAATTACCTGAAAATCAGCGCAATGGCCCTAGTGACCTACTAGCTATTTTTAATTCTTCCGGTTATATTGAAATCGCTATCTACAAAAGCGATTTAAAATCTGTAGGCGGTGCCTCTACCTTATTGGGGCTTACTAATGATGCTATGATAACCATAAACTTTTTATAAATGTTGGTCAGAATTGTAAAATTGACTTTTAAGAAAGAAAATATTTCTAGTTTTGAGCAAGTTTTTGAAGAAACCAAAAAGCAGATCAGAAGTTTTGAAGGATGTAATTTTCTAGAGCTGTATCAAGAAGCTGAAAAACCCAATGTATTTTTCACCTATAGTTATTGGGAAAATGCGGAAGCACTTGAAAAATATCGAAATTCGGACTTCTTTAAAGCCGTTTGGGCTAAAACCAAGATTTTGTTCGATGCCAAACCCGAAGCATGGAGCGTAAACAAAAAAGCTACTTTGAGTTAATACTATGCTAGCAATTTTTAAAAAGGAAATCCAATCTTTTTTCACTTCACCAATAGGCTATTTGATTATAGGCTTGTTTTTAGTTTTAAATGGGCTATTCCTTTGGGTTTTTAAGGGAGCGTTCAACATTTTTGATTATGGTTTTGCGGACTTGAGCAATTTCTTTTTATTGGCACCGTGGGTGTTCTTATTCTTGATTCCTGCCATAAGCATGAAAAGCTTTTCTGAAGAGAAAAAGCTTGGCACTTTAGAATTGTTGTTAATTAAACCCATTTCAACCGTCAAAGTAGTGTTTGGAAAGTTTTGGGGTGTTTTTGTATTATGCGTTCTGGCAATACTGCCCACCTTGATTTATGTTTACACCATCTCAAACCTCGGTATCACAGAAGGTAACTATGATTTAGGGGTGGTATTAGGTTCGTATTTTGGATTGCTTTTTTTAGTAGCCATGTATGTCAGTATTGGCATTTTTGCATCGTCTCTTTCCGATAACCAGATTCTTTCCTTTATTCTGGCCATTGCAATCTCATTTTTAATTTTTTATGGGTTTAATGCCTTAAGTGGATTGTTCACTGTGGGCGAAACAAGCGAATTCATAAAGTCTTTTGGAGCGAAAAACCATTTTGAAAGTATTGCCCGAGGGATTATCGACACGCGCGATATCATCTATTTTTTAGGATGCACGTTTTTCTTTTTGTATTTGACCAATATTCGTTTAAAAAACTTGTCTAAATGAAAAAGGAATTTCTTGTAGCAATACTTAAAGCGTTAATTGTTTTGGTCATTCTAAATGTGCTGAGCAGTTATTTTTTCAAAAGGTTCGATTTGACCGAAGATAGCAGGTATACCCTTTCAGACGAAGCTTATACGACGATCAATAAATTTGAGACGCCGGTTATAATAGATATTCTCTTAGAAGGCAACCTTCCTTCGGAGTTTTCTAGGCTTAAGACCGAAACTAATTTATTACTGCAGCAATTTGCCTCAAAGAATAGCAACATTAAGTTTGATTTTGTCGATCCACTAGAAGGTAGTGAGCAAAGAGAACGGACCGTAGCCGAACTACAACAGATAGGTTTAACTCCCGCGAACGTTACGATTGAAGAAAATGGCAAAGTGTCACAAGAATTAGTATTCCCTTGGGCAATGGTAAATTATAACAATAAAACGGTAAAGGTACCATTGCTCAAAAACAAGTTAGGTTCTTCAATGGAAGATCGTATCAACAATTCTGTACAACAATTAGAATATGCATTTACCGACGCTTTTACCAAGCTAGCCATTACGGAAAAAAAGCGCGTGGCCGTTCTAAAAGGAAATGGAGAATTAGAAGACATTTATCTGACCGATTACCTAAGTTCTATTCGCGAATACTATAATATTGGAGCAATAACATTAGACTCGGTTGCGAACGATGCCCAAAAAGTATTTGAACAACTCAAAGGTTTTGATTTAGCATTAATTGCAAAACCTACCGAAGCTTTCACCGAAGAGGAAAAATATGTTCTAGATCAATTCATTGTTAATGGTGGTAAATCAATTTGGCTTATCGATAATGTAGCTATGGAACTGGATAGTCTTTTCAACGAAAAAGGAAGTAGCCTAGCGATACGACGTCAATTGAATTTAGATGATTTCTTCTTTAAATATGGTGTTCGCATAAATCCGGTTTTGTTGAACGATCTGTACAATACCCCAATCGTTTTAGCCTCTGGTGAAGCCAATGAGTCGCAGTATAATCCTTTACCATGGGTATATCATCCTATGGTATTTTCAAAAAATAATCATCCTATAAACACCAATATAGAAGCCTCTCGGTTTCAATTTGCAAATATTATCGATACCTTATCAAACAGTAATACAAAAACAATTCTGCTTCAATCGTCGCCTTTATCAAAAACGGAAGGAACACCCAGACCTATAAGTTTAAATCTTTTAAGCAAACAACCTGATAAGGAATCATACCTTAACAAAGGAAATTTACCTTTAGCAGTCTTAGTAGAAGGGGAATTTAGTTCTGCCTATACCAATAGAATTAAACCAACAAAACTGAATGGTAGTCTTGAAAAAGGAGTACATAATAAGATGTTGGTTATTGCAGATGGAGACCTAATAAAGAATCAATTAAGAAACGGAAAACCCTTGCCTTTAGGTTATGATAAATGGACGAACAACATATATGGCAACAAGGAGTTTTTGGTAAATAGTATCAATTACCTACTTGATGATACCGGACTTATAAACATTCGCAATAAAAAAGTTTCTATTCCGCTCTTAGATACTCGAAAAGTGCAGGTGCAAAAATCAAAATGGCAGCTTATAAACATTGGTGCTCCCGTACTTTTAATAAGCCTTTTAGGAATTTGTTTTGCCTACTATCGGAAAAAAAGATTTAGCCCCTAAGTGTTGATAAAATTGTTTTTTAAGCAGGTACTTTTAAAATATCTTTGTCTTTGTCGGTTTTGATTTAGAAACTTCAACTTACGATTTTTAAAACACCGTTCACTAAAATTCTTTTGATGAAATTTATTGTATCCAGTACGTATTTACTAAAACAACTTCAGGTATTAGGAGGGGTAATTAACAGTAGCAATACGCTGCCTATTTTAGATAATTTTCTTTTTGATTTAAAAAATACCAAACTAACGGTATCAGCGTCGGATCTAGAAACTACCATGAGTTCTGTATTAAACGTAGATTCTGATTCAGAAGGCGCCATAGCCGTACCGGCACGATTACTTTTAGACACCTTAAAAACGTTTCCCGAGCAGCCTTTGACTTTTATTGTTGAAGATAACAATACCATTGAAATTAGTTCAAACCATGGTAAATATGCATTGGCATACGCCGACGGTGCTGAATTCCCTAAAGCTGTGGAACTCTCTAACCCGAGTTCTACGGTGCTTTTAGGAGACATATTGGCAACAGCTATTAACAAAACTATTTTCGCCGCTGGTAATGACGATTTACGTCCCGTTATGAGTGGAGTATTTTTTCAGTTTTCACCTGAAAATCTAACTTTTGTGGCAACGGATGCCCATAAATTGGTTAAATACCAACGTTCAGATGTTACCGCCTCTGAGGTTGCTGAATTTATCATGCCCAAAAAACCTTTGAATCTGTTAAAAGGAATTCTGGCCGGCTCTGAATCTGAAGTAAAAATTGAATATAATGAGAGCAATGCAAAATTTACTTTTGACGATACCGAATTAATTTGCCGCTTAATTGATGGTAAATATCCGAACTATGAAGCGGTAATTCCTAAAGAGAACCCTAATGTACTGTCAATTTCAAGAAATCAATTCTTGAGTTCCGTTCGTAGGGTATCTATTTTCTCAAATAAAACAACCCACCAAATACGTTTAAAAATTGCCGGTGCTGAACTGAATATATCTGCAGAAGATGTTGATTATAGCAACAAAGCCGAAGAACGTTTGTCGTGTGCATACCAAGGTGATGATATGCAGATAGGTTTTAATTCTAGGTTCTTAGTAGAAATGCTAAACAATTTATCTTCAGATGATGTTTCTTTAGAAATGAGTCTGCCGAATCGGGCGGGAATTTTAACTCCGGCAGATGGTTTAGACGAGGGGGAGAAAGTTACCATGTTGGTGATGCCCGTAATGCTAAATAGCTAAACTAATCGACCTTTACATACCAAAAAAGGCTAGAAATATTTCTAGCCTTTTTTATTTAGATAAACTTTATTGTCAAAAAGTTCGATGGAGATTCTCCGTTGGCCGCTTTAACTGCATTAACGATTGGCAGAATAAAACCTAATATGCCAACTCCGATTAACCCTAGTATACCTAATCCGAATAACAATATTCCTGGAATACAGAGAATTATATACAAGAGCATACTTAATTGAAAATTAACGATAGAGCGTCCATGCTCGTCCATTCCCTCAACATTATTCTTTGATGTTAACCAGATTATTAACGGAACTATAAAGCCCCCAAAGCCAGTTACATAATGTAATAATTGCGAGAGATGTGTTATTGCTAAAAGAGTATTGTCTTTTCTTAAAACTTGCTGATTAACTAATTCCATTTCTGATTGATTTAAATGATGATATACTTATTGGTAGTTATTTAATAAAAATTGTTACAAAATCTTCTCCTTATTAATCTAAAACATTGATAATAAAATATTTATAAAAATTAACTTAAGTGTTTCTAAATTGAGGCTTGGTAAACAAAAGATGATGCGTTTTATCGATTTTTTATTCGTCTTAACGGCGAATAAAATTAATATATCATTATTAGGATACATTTGTGTAGTTCCCATTAACTAATAATTAACAAATACTTATTAAAATGAAAAAATTAGTGCTTTCAGCTTTGGCTGTAATGACTTTGACATTTTACTCTTGTGAGGTCGAGCCTACCGACACTAACAACCTTGATGGGGTTAATCTTACGAACACTATTGGGGATTGTGCTGTAAATCTAACTCCAGATTTACCATCTGTTGTAAATGCATGTACTACTGCAAAAGGTGAGGATGCAAACAATGCTTATTTTGATTTAACAATTAACGACACAAGTTTAGCTGGTGATTATGCAGCATGGTGTGTGGATGTTGATTTATCTTTAACAGGTAACGAGTGTTTTGATGCTGATGTTTACTCTTCATATTCGGATTTGCCAGGTGGAGCTTTTGAAAATCCACAAAACTTTGATTTAGTTAATTGGATTATTAACCAAAACTTTGTTGGAACCAGCAGCCCAAGCGGTGGTTTATACACTTTTGGAGATGTACAATGGGCAATTTGGGAGCTTATTGATGACAATAACTGTCAAGCATGCTCATTCTTAGGAAGCGACTGGAACACCACTAAAGGCCAAGAAATTGTTGATGCAGCTATAGCTAATGGTGAAAACTATATGCCAGGTCAAGGAGATGTATTAGTTGTGATTCTTATACCTAACAATAACCGTCAGCCAGTTTTTGTAAACATTCCCCTTGAATGTGAAAAAGAACCAACCTGTGAAACTGCATTTGCTTATAGTGGTAATCAAGAGGATTGTTTCTTAAACAATGGATTTAACAGATGGGGCTGGAGTATTGGTCCACTTGCCGAAGGCGCTAATGAAACTTATGAAATATACGCTGGGGCTGGTCAATGTGATTTAAGTAAAGGTGAAATTGTAGGAACTGTTGATGTAAGCTATGTGGATGGCAATGTAAATGTAACATATAACATTGACGGAGCTTATTCAGTTGAGGAAACACATACCTATGCCGGCAATGCTATGTTTCCAACTGATAAAAAGGGTAAGGCTACAGTAGCACCAGGAAAATATACTATACAGGAAAATTTGTCTGGAGAAATTTATGTTATTGCACATGCTGTTGTTTGCAATTAATATAACATAAATGCAATTAAATAAAAAGCTAGGGCAACCCCCTAGCTTTTTATTTGCTTTTTATACATATCAATTAGAATAGTCAATAACAAGTGAATAAGGTATACTATTATAGCTCGTAAAACCTAGAATAATAGTCAGTTATTTCTATTTATTAGGTTTACTACTTTTTTTCTTTTCCCAGAGGACAACAAAGGTATTTCCTTTACATATTCAAAATTTAAAAGGGCATTTTCCCCTAGATATTCCTTAAAAAAAATAGTAGCTCCTTTTTCGCTAAACTCCTTACTATTCCCGTTAATCTTAAAAAGATATTGATTCTCTTTTTCTTGAATAAATTGAAACTGTTTAATATTTCCAAACTCAAGTATTCTATAGAAAATAAATGGCGATATAACTTCCCCATTTGTATTAAAAACTATATCCATACGTCTACCATAAATTTTCTCAAAAGTTGGAAAACCATTCTCTTTTTCCAAGTATATAGCTGTATCTCCTGTATCATATCTAATTAATGGCATCGAATAATTGAATAAATCCGTTATTACTATCCTTCCCAAATCTCCAGATTTTACATGCTTATCAGAGTCAAAATTTAATACTTCAATATAATAGCTGGCCCAGTTTAAAATATATGACTCATTACTATTATAAGTTTGCTGTGCCAATATTCCATTCTCTTCATTAGAATATCGTTCAAAAATTGGAGCTTTAAAATAGATGCTCATTCCATTTCTCTCATATTCTTTTAAGCCTTCAGACATAGAGATTATAGATTTAACTTTACCGTTCTTTGGCATATAATTACTTCTATCTAAGAACTTGCATATTTCTTCATAAAAAGAAGGATAACCTAGAAAAGTGCTGTCAGAATTACTATTCTCAATCTTTGATACTAATCTGAAAATATCTAGATCCGTAGTTTTCATTACACTATGCATTTCTATGTTTTGAAAAAACCGGATAAATCTATTCTTATGATTTGTATAATCCCATAATTTAAAATAATAAAGTTTGTTTCCGATTTTACCTCCACTCTTCTCTAAAAAATAAATGGCATCAGCCGTACTCCTATTACGTTTTTCTTTATTGTGATAGATAGAAAATGGTATCCCTGTTGAGCCACTGCTTGATGCCTTGTACAATTTTTTATTTAGAAAGCTTTTAGATTTAAAATCGTCATAATTATCCAAAACTATATTCTTATTAATAACAGGAAAGTTTTCTAATTCTTTAGTATTAGAATACTTTTTATAATAAGGAGTTGTAGAAGTGGAATGGTCAATTAAGTTAGTAAGATTGGTTCTACCAATAGTCATAGCTTGATCAAAGTCTTTATTTTCAAGTATCTTTTTTATTTCATCATAATTCTTTTTTATCCTATTCCCTTTTATTAAATCTAAAGTCCAATAAAAGTGTCTTCTTAATAATTGAAGTAGTTTAATCATTTTAACATTGAATTATTAATTAAAATATAACTTTCTTACATAATATTTAGTACAAATAAATTTATAGTGTTTTTCAAATTACCTTTACAAAACGAAGTTATATATTTTATTAAATGATTGATGACCAAACAATAATAGCTCTGGCCACACCACCAGGAATAGGTGCAATTGGAGTTATTCGTATTTCAGGAAATAATGCAATTGAATTGGCAGCAACTTTTTTTAAATCTATTCGTGAAAAAGATTTAAAGAAGCAGAAAAGTCATAGTATCCATTTGGGCCATATTATTGATGGCAATAAGGTATTAGACGAAGTTTTAGTATCTGTTTTCAAAGGGCCTAATTCGTATACTGGAGAAAATGTAGTCGAAATTTCTTGTCACGGTTCTATATACATTCAACAACAGGTTATCCAACTCTTTCTTAAAAATGGCTGTCGTAACGCTAAAGCAGGAGAATTTACTTTACGAGCCTTTTTAAATGGAAAGATGGATTTAAGTCAAGCTGAAGCGGTAGCAGATTTAATAGCTAGCGATAGTGAAATGTCCCATCAAATAGCTTTGCAGCAAATGCGAGGCGGTTTTAGCAATGATATTCAAAAGCTAAGGGAAGAGCTTTTAAATTTTGCCTCGCTTATTGAATTAGAGCTTGATTTTTCAGAAGAAGATGTTGAATTTGCAGATAGGTCAGAATTTTATAATCTTTTAAGTAGAATAAGCGAGACCTTAAAAAAATTAATTGATTCTTTTGCTTTGGGCAATGTGCTAAAAAATGGCATTCCAGTTGCAATAGTGGGCGAACCAAACGTAGGTAAATCTACCTTGTTAAATTCCTTACTGAATGAGGAGCGTGCTATCGTTAGTGATATTCCTGGCACAACAAGAGATACTGTAGAAGACCAGATTTCCATTGGAGGCGTTACTTTTCGTTTTATTGATACTGCCGGGATAAGGGATACCAATGATAAGGTTGAGAAAATTGGGATAGCTCGTACATTTGAAAAAATGGAACATGCACGTCTTGTAATGTATCTATTTGATGCCTCAAAAAATAAAGAAACTGAAATCGAGGTACTTAAGAATAAGTATCCAGATAAAAATATATTAGTTGTTGCCAATAAGACTGATGAAGTTAATAACAGACGTATTGAATATCTAAAAAAAGTGTATCCTAAAGTTCTTTTTTTAGCAGCGAGAACAGGTTTAGGTGTAGATAAGTTAAAAACGATGCTTTTAGAATTATCTAATGCCGGAGCATTAGGAAAAAATGACACTCTTGTTTCCAATAACAGACACTATGATGCCTTATTGAAAGCCTTTGAGGAAATTCAAAAGGTAAAGGAGAGCATGTCGAATGGGGTTTCTAACGACCTTGTAGCAATTGATATTAGAGAAGCCCTGCATCATTTAGGGCAGATTACAGGTCAGGTTACTAATGATGAACTGTTAGGCAATATATTTTCTAATTTCTGCATCGGAAAGTAAATTATAAGATACCCTTCTAGTAGCTGTATATTTGTATTCCAAATTTTATGCATGTTTACATTTTTCTCAAAAAAAGAATATCTAGTTGACCATTTAAGTGGTTTCGTTGATATACACAATCATATTCTACCTGGTATTGACGATGGTGCAAAGAATATTGAAGAATCAATTAAATTAATCAAGGGGTTTTTAGAGTTAGGAGTAACTAATTTTATTTGTACTCCACATATCATGCATAATTACCATGAAAACACACCTAAAACTATAAAGAAAGCCTTCAAGCTATTAGAAAAAGGGATAGAGAAAAATAATATCAAGAACATCTATTTAGACTATTCTGCAGAACATATGATAGATGATAATTTTGAGAGTCTATTGGAAACTGACAATATCCTTCCCTTAAAATCTAATCATTTATTAATTGAGATGTCCTATTTACAACCTAGTATAAATTTTGATGTCTCTGTCGAAAAAATAAAGCAATTACAAATGTTTCCTTTACTTGCTCACCCAGAAAGGTACCACTACCTAAATTCAGATAAAAAGTCTCACAAAAAGATTAAATCAATGGGGGTCAAATATCAACTTAATATGCTCTCATTAAGTAACTATTATGGTAAAGAAGTTCAAAGTGAAGCCCTTAAACTTTTAAATAATGACCAATATGATTTTGTTGGTAGTGATGTGCACAATTTAAAGCATCTGAATTACCTGAAGAATAATGTGACAATAGACAAAAGAAATCTCAATAAGGTCTTACTTCTAATTAACAAAACAATTGAAACCTTTTATTGATTAATATAGGCTATATATCACTTCCCAAATTGCCACCATTTTTTATTTTGAACCCCATATCCGTATCCATATTTGCCGCCATATCCCAAATCGGTGCTTTTAACACCATTAACGATAAATGAAAGATTTTTCAATTTTCCTTTTTTCAAAAGTTGAATAGGATATTCCAGCACTTTTCTCTGGGTAACACCAGCTTTTGTGGTATAAATAATTTGGTCAGCGTATTTGCTTAAAATAAGAGTGTCAGTTACTGCCAAAAGAGGTGCAGAATCTACAATAATGTAATCATACTTATTTTTAGCAAGTTCAAATAATTCTTTTACCCTTTGACTCATAAGTAATTCCGATGGATTAGGTGGAATTTGACCGGAATAAATCATATCAAAATTATAGTCGTTAATGCTTACAGAATTTACAATATCCTTCATGCTTAAATCGGAGTCATGCAAAAATTCTGTGAAACCTTTTAAAGTATTTCTTTTAGATTTGGAAATAAAATCTTCTTTTAATGCTTTGGAATAAAAACTATGCAAACTTGGATTTCTAATATCTCCTCCGAGCAAAAGTACCCTTTTTCTAGTAATAGATAAGATAAGAGAAAGATTTGAAGACACAAATGTCTTACCCTCGCCAGGAACGCTTGACGTAATTAAAACAATTTTACCATCACCATTTTTTGAAGATGTATTCAGTACATAGTCCAAATTAGTTCTTAAGATTCTAAATGATTCACTTAATACCGAACGATCATTCTTGGTAATTAATAAGCTGTCTTTTTTACTAATCTTTGGCACTTCTGCCAAAACAGAATAGTTTTCGCCGATGACCCCTTCTAGGCCAATTTTGTTGTGAATTTTATTATCTAATAAGTCCTTTCCATAAATTATTGAGAAAGGAATAAGAAGGCCCAAGATGAAGAATGCCAAATAAATTACTTTACGTTTGGGAGACACTGGAAAGTTAGACCCATATGCCATATCAACAATTTTAGATTTTGGGGTTGCAGAGGCAAAAGTAATTTGAGACTCTTCCCGTTTTTGTAAAAGGTAAAGATAGAGAGATTCTGTAGTTTGTTGTTTTCTTGAAATATCCCTTAATGCTCTTTCATTTGAAGGGGCTGCATATATTCTAGAATTAATTTGAGAAAGCTGCTTACTTAAACTGTTAACCTGCAAATTTAAATTATTGGTAACGTTGTTTAAACTTGACTGCATTCCTTTTTTTAAACTTTCAAGCTGTTGATCTAACTTAACGATTACTGGGTTTTTCTCATTTGAACTTTTTAGGAGTCTTTTTCTTTGTGCCACCAATTCATTATATCGTGAAGCAGAGTTGTCTATGTTCTGATCAGAAAGTCCAACTGCAGGAATTACATCAAAGCCTTCTTGATTTTCCAACATATTTTGCATGGAACTTGCAATATTCAATTGAATGTTTGCCTGTTGTAGCTGTTGTTCACCCGCCGCACTTTGCGAAAAGTTAACATTGGATTGAGATCCTAAATCAGCGATCCCACGACTAGATTTAAAATTTTCAGCCGTTTCATCAACAGATGATAAACTAGAATAAATTTCACTTATACGATCATTAATAAACTTTGTTGTTCGGTCGGCTATTGCCTTTTTATCACTGACAGCATTATTATTATTGGTGATAATTAGATTATTAATATAATCTACCGCTCTTTGTTCAATTGGGTCAATTATAGAAATATTTACAATATTGGAGAGCTTATCTTGAGCACTTACATTTATTCTTGACCGATACCCCTCGGCAACAAAATCTAAAGGGCTTAAAATGATTTTAATTCGACTATTTCTATAGTTCTTTAATCTATCGGAATTTGGAATCAAAATAATATCACCAATTTCGGTTTTAATATTAGATCCAAATGCATATGTCTTTGGAGACTCATCTTCACTTTCAGAATAACCAAAATTAGTATCTGATTTTAGGTCAACATAAAATTCATGCTTTGAACTATTGATTACTGAATCAGCTGCAAGAAAATTTATCGAAAATGGGTGATTTTCACTTCCATAAATTTCAGAACTCTTAATATTGCCTAGTATAAAATACCTTAGATTAATCCTTAATTTTTTAACAACTTCAATATGGTTGCTTCTTGCATTTAAAATTTCGATTTCATCCTTAATCTGGGTTTTTCCACCAGAAAGTATATCCAAATCCTGAAGAACGCTTAGCTCTGATGTTGAGTTTTTATCTTCAAGTATTTGAATCTTTGCGGTTGCACTATATTCCGGAACAGTATACCTTAGATAAGTAAATGCAAGTGCTATAGCAATAATTACGCTTAGCAAAAACCATTTCCAATGTTTTAGATAACCATTGATTATTTCATTTAGATCCAAATTGTTATCGCTCATCAATACAATAGTTGATTATTGGGGTAAATTCAAATAAAGACTAGTTTCGTGTCAAAATAATTACTGCAGAAGTAATTAAAACAGAAGCAATAGAAACAGCTATAGTTGCTCTTTGATCAAGACTAGAAGCAGTTTTCCCTGATTTATTCGGTTCAACATAAACCACGTCGTTCTGGGTAAGGTAATAAACAGGTGATTTTAAGGCCTCTTTTTGATTAAGGTTGATGCGGTGATAGACTTTGGTTCCATCAAAATCCCGTAACACCATTATATTGTCTCGCTTACCTTTTATATTAATATCTCCTGCTAGACCAATTGCCTCCATAATGGTAATTTGTTCCCCATTAACCGGATAGGTCCCTGGCCTGTTAACTGCGCCAAGTACAGTTACCGTAAAATTTTGAATTCTGATATTGATAATCGGATCTACAAGATAATCAGCTAGTTTTTGCCTTAAAAGTGTTCTTGTTTCTGCTGGAGACAAGCCTACAATTTTAATTTTACCAACCACGGGGAAATCAATTTCACCATTTTTATCGACCAAATAATTTACCTGCTCTGCACGTATACCACCTTCTTGTGCACCTCTAAAAAGATTAAAGGGCGCACTGGCCTCAGGGTCCAAAGTAGATACATAGATGCTTACAATATCATCTACTTTGAATTTGGTATCGAAAGCACTGTCATTGACCAAAGTCTCGAACTGAGAAGCGTTTTTAAAATAAACTACCCCATCGCCCGATGCGCAAGAGGAAAATATAACTAATATGATTACACAAATTATTGATAAATTTCTCATGCCTATCCAGATACTTATTTGGTTACTAATTGAGTAGAAGTTTCTTCTTTTTTTTCCCTCTTTTTCTCATCGAATTTACAAAAATCAGAATTATTCGAAACAAACTCGGGAACTATATTTTTCATTAACTTAACAGTATTCTCTTTGAAAAACATATTTGAAACGCAGAGCTCATCAATCTTAGCTCTTACCGAAGAATAATCTATTTCTCGAACCTTACTGATCATTATTTTATCATGATACGTAGGTAAGGTATTTTCTCCATTCGCTAAAAGTTCCTCATAGAGTTTTTCACCCGGTCTCAGTCCTGTAATCTTTATATCAATATCCTCAGGATAATTAAGTCCTGAAAGTCTAATCATGTTTTTAGCCAAATCCAATATTTTTACAGACTCACCCATATCAAAAATAAAAATCTCACCTCCTTTTCCCATGGCCCCCGCTTCTAACACCAATTGCGAAGCTTCTGGGATTGTCATAAAATATCTCGTAATATCCTTATGAGTTACTGTTAAAGGTCCTCCTTTCTCAATTTGCTTTCTAAACAATGGAATTACCGACCCATTCGACCCTAAAACATTTCCAAACCTGGTCGTAACAAACTTGGTCTTTTCTTCTTGTTGTCTACAGCTAATGTACATTTCTGCGATTCGTTTTGAAGCCCCCATTATGTTGGTCGGGTTTACTGCCTTATCTGTTGAAACAAAAACGAACTTCTCAACCCCATATTCAATTGAAAGGTCAACAATATTTTTGGTTCCTGCTATGTTGATCTTAATGGCTTCGTATGGATTTTGTTCCATTAAAGGAACATGTTTGTATGCAGCAGCGTGGAAAATTCTATTAGGTTTATACTCATCAAATAAAACTCTCATCTTATTTTTATCCCTAATATCACTAACAATTGGAACAAAATTAAAAAACCCCGCTTGTTTCAACTCTTGTTGCAAATCATAAAGTGCAGATTCCGCTTGGTCAATTATGACAAGTGTTCGATAGTCATACTTGCATATTTGACGAACCAATTCACTACCTATTGACCCGGCACCGCCGGTAACCATAATAACTTTATCATCAAAATCTTTGGCTACTTTACTGTTTTTTATCTCGATTGGTGGTCTATCCAATAAGTCTTCAATCTGTACTCTTTTTATTTGAGACAACTTCAATTCTCCGTTAATCCAATCCTCTACTGGAGGAACAATTTTGACTTTAACATCTAAGTCAACGACTTCATTTACCAATTTTCGCAAGTGGTTTGGATTCACATTTTGTATAGAAAAAATAATTTCGGTAATGTTATTATAGGCAATAAAATCTTTCGTCAATTTAGATTTGCTAAATACTTTTACTCCATTTATCTGTTTACCGACCTTTTGAGGGTTACTATCAATAAATCCAATAACCCGAACTTTCATTTTTGAATGATTAGTCAAAGTGTTATAGGTAATTATTCCCGACTCTCCTGCTCCATAAATCAATAAATTAGTAGTTGGAACATTGTCACTTTTAATCAAAGTCTCGTAACAGATTTTAAAAACATATCTAGAGGCCGTGAGAGCGATAAAGGTCAAAAGACTATTAATGATGATAATTGATAAAGGTATTGTGAAATTCTCATAGAAACCTATTTGTCTATTTACTAAAATAATGCCTATGATACCAATACTGGCCATACAAATAGCATTGAAAATGGCATACACATCCTTTATTCCTGTATGGCGAACTACTCCTTTATAACTACCTGAAATAATAAATGAAGAGAGAAATAAAATAATAACCAAAGGTAACTGGGACCAAAGTCTTTGAACTTCAAAATTAAAACTGAGATTAAATCTGATGAAATAGGCTAATGTAAATGATATGCCAACAATGCATAAGTCAACGAACAACACTGTCCATTTTGAAGCATAATGCTTATCATTATCAAAAATATACTTTCTAATCATTTAAGTTCATTTATGATTATTTCACAAACTCGTTCTAAGTCATCAGTACTGAGATTAGAACCACTGGGCAAACACAATCCCCTTTCAAAAAGAGACTGGCTCACACCATTAGTGAAAGAAGCTGCTTTTTTAAAAACCGGCTGTAAATGCATAGGCTTCCACAGCGGTCTAGATTCTATGTTTTCCTCAGACAAGGCAATTCGAATCCGCTCCCGCACTTTAAAAGATGGCGTTAGTATACAACTTAGCCATCTATTGGAAAAACTACCCTCAACCTCATCTAGAAAATCAATCGCTTCCAAATGCAATAAATGTTTCTTATAATATGCAAAGTTTGCTCTTCTAGAGGCAACCCTATCCTCCAAAACTTCCATTTGGCCTCTTCCAATACCCGCTAAAACATTGCTCATACGATAATTATATCCTATTTCAGAGTGTTGATAATGAGCAGCTTCGTCTCTGGCTTGCGTTGCCAAAAAAATTGCTTTTTCTTTTGTTTTTGCATCTTTTGTTAGTAAAGCACCGCCGCCTGATGTAGTAATTATTTTGTTTCCGTTGAAGGATAAGATTCCTATATCACCCAAACTGCCACATTTAACGCCGCCATAAGAGCTTCCCAAAGCTTCTGCGCTATCTTCTATTACCGGTATACCATATTTCTTAGAAATATTCATAATCTCATTTGCCATATAGGGCATCCCATATAAGTGTACTGCAATTATGGCTTTAGGCCTTTTACCCGAATTAACTTTTTCAATAATGGCTTCTTCTAATAAAATCGGGCAAATATTCCATGTATCCAACTCACTATCTATAAAAATAGGTTTTGCGCCAAGATATGTAATAGGATTTGCCGATGCAGAGAACGTAAAGCTCTGGCAAAGCACCTCATCACCTGAACCAACTCCTAAAAGCTTTAAAGCAAGGTGAATTGCTCCTGTTCCAGAGCTTAAACAAGCCGCATGAATGTCATTTGAAACAAAATCCTCGATGGCCTTTTCAAATCCTTGTACATTAGGTCCAAG
This sequence comes from uncultured Croceitalea sp., assembly GCA_937969515.1. GTDB lineage: Bacteria > Bacteroidota > Bacteroidia > Flavobacteriales > Flavobacteriaceae > Croceitalea > Croceitalea marina. The sequence continues at coordinate 17,617 of CALBVX010000167.1, forward strand.
GGGGGCTATCCAATTACTATCAAAAGCCTCATTAATGTAGTGTTGTTCCGTTCCTCCCATGTGGGGAGAGGATAACCATATTTTCTCATTGGTGATAATATTCATAGTAGGGGTATAAGGTCAAAACAAAAATAAAAGGAAAAAATGTAGATTGGGCTTTCTAATTGAACAAATCGTCATATGTTCCAAAAAGTCGTTTAAAAACAGTGTAGTATCTTGTCCCAATGCCTTAAAACCTTAAAACACTTCTAACTGCATGGTTATTTTTATTATGTTTTTAAACCCTTCATTAAAAATCTAGTTTGTTTCTAAATTTTTAAAATAAAAAAAGACTTTTTATATATGTATTTTTGCTTTCATCTTCTGTAACGCAGTAGATAATGGTTTCGCTATGAATAAATGTAACAAATCTTAATAAATCAAATGAGAGTACTGGTTACTGGAGGAGCAGGTTTTATTGGCTTTTATACCATAAAAAAATTGCTCCAAAAAGGCTATCAAGTTATAGGCCTTGATAATGTTAATGATTACTACAGCACGCAATTAAAATTTGACCGTTTAAAAGAGCTTGGCATTTTAAAAAGTGACGCTCAAAAATTTAACAACAAAGTTTATAGTGAAACATTTTCGAATTTTACCTTTATCAGACTAAATTTAGAAGACAAAAATTCACTGGATCACTTATTTGAAGAGGAAGCAATAAATGTTGTATGCCATCTTGGAGCTCAAGCAGGTGTTAGATACAGCATCGAAAATCCTAAAACCTATATAGAAAGTAATATAAATGGTTTCTTTAATGTTTTGGAATGCTGCAGAAATTTCAACATAAATCATTTGGTATATGCAAGTAGTTCTAGTGTTTATGGTTTAAATAAAGAAGTTCCGTTTAAAACGTCTGATAATGTTGATTTCCCTATAAGTCTTTATGCTGCTACCAAAAAAAGCAATGAATTAATGGCATATACCTATAGTCATTTATACAACTTTAAAACAACGGGGTTACGATTTTTCACAGTATACGGACCTTGGGGAAGACCAGATATGGCGATGTTTCTGTTTACCCAGAACATTATTAAAAACAAAACTATAAGAGTATTTAACAATGGGAAAATGGAACGAGATTTCACCTATATCGACGATATTGTCGAGGGGGTTATTAGAATAATTGAAAATACTAAAAAGGAACGCGTTAATTATAAAGTCTATAACATCGGACACGGTAAACCAGTAAAGCTTTTAGATTTTATAAGCACTATAGAAACAAAACTGAACAAAAAAGCAATAAAAGAATTTTTACCCAATCAACCAGGTGACGTCACAAGGACTTGGGCAGATGTAAGTGATTTAGTGAGGGACTACGGGCATGAACCTAAAATCTCAATAACTGATGGTGTAGCTTCATTTATCAACTGGTACAAGAAGTATTACAAAACGTAAATAGTTTCATTACGGTCAAATTAAAAATAGATTTCATCGATTGGCCAGACACCGGGACGAAAAAGTAATTATTAATCAAACTATCCAAAGCACTAGTTTTGCCAAATAATTTTATCAGATTAAAGATTTGGATACTATTTTTGCGGTAAAATTGTTATGGTGTTATTAAATTTTAATTAGAAAGAATGAACTTAACGGTTATTGGTAGCGGATATGTAGGATTGGTAAGTGGAACTTGTTTTGCCGAAATGGGAAATAAAGTAACATGTATCGATATTGATGAGGAAAAAATTGAAGGCTTAAAAAATGGCGTCATCCCTATATATGAGCCTGGGCTTGACCAAATGGTAAAACGAAATATCGAAAATGGAACTTTACATTTTAGCACTAAACTCTCTAAACACCTTAATGGCTGTGACGCTGCATTTATAGCGGTTGGCACACCTATGGGAGAAGATGGATCTGCAGATTTAAAATATGTATTGTCCGTCGCCAGAGAAATAGGTGCACATATGACAACCCCCCTTACAGTAGTAGATAAATCAACCGTTCCTGTAGGTACTGCCGATAAAGTAAGTAGTGCCATCACCGAAGAACTTGACAAAAGAGGCTTGAAAATAGAATTTCATGTAGTTTCTAATCCTGAATTTCTTAAAGAAGGAGATGCTATAAATGACTTTATGAAGCCAGACCGTGTTGTAATTGGATCTGACAACGAGCATTCCACACAAATAATGAGAAATCTATATTCGCCATTTTTTAGAAGCAGCATGGATCGATTAATCACCATGGATGTTAGGTCTGCAGAGATGACAAAGTACGTAGCAAACGCAATGCTGGCCACAAAAATTTCATTTATGAATGAAATCGCAAATATTTGCGAGCTAGTTGGTGCAGATGTTAATAAGGTGAGAATCGGTATTGGATCGGACAGCAGAATAGGGTACAGTTTTATTTATCCCGGTAGTGGATACGGAGGTTCATGTTTTCCTAAAGATGTAAAAGCGCTAAAAAAAACAGCAGCAGAATTTGACTATGATGCCCAGATTATTGGGGCGGTAGAAAAAGTTAATGATAAACAAAAATTGGTGATAGCCAATAAAGTCGTTAAAAGGTTTGGTGAAAACCTAAATGGAAAGACCTTTGCTATATGGGGCTTGGCCTTTAAACCGCAAACAGATGACATGCGAGAAGCACCAGCTATATATATTATCAAAGAACTCGTTAAAAGAGGCGCCAAAATAAACGCTTATGACCCCAAGGCAATGGAGGAAGCCCAGCATTTTTATTTAAAAGATATGCCTAATGTATCCTATAAAACCTCGAAATATGAGACCTTAAAAGATGCAGATGCCATGATTCTACTTACGGAATGGAAAGAATTTAGATCCCCAGACTTTGAAGAGTTAAAACAGAGTTTGAAGTCTCCCATAATTTTTGATGGTCGTAACCAGTATAAAGACGCTTACTTAAAAAGTCTTGGTTTCGAATATTATCAAATAGGAAAAAAAACTGTGGTATAATTTTATCAAAAAAAAGCAAAATTTAAATGGTTTCATCAGTAATTTTTAATCTATCACTGACAAAACCTTTGGTATACATCTTACCTTAGTAAGGTACCTGTTTTTTAGCGGTAAAATTATCTTTTCAAGTGTTTTTTCAATATCATTTTAAGCATTAGATTCTTAAGTTTTGTTAAAATTTGTGCAGTTCATCGAAAATAATATCGATGAAACGTCTAGTTTTTAGATCTCTGCGTAGCTTAGCAGGGTATGAATAATGTAGTACATCGAATTTATCCTAAAGTTCACCGATATTACGTTATCCTTATATCCCAAATTTGTAAGAAAAAACCTATTTACCTGTCTTAACATGAAAAGAGCAACTAATCCCCACAAGTTGATTTTACCATTTGTTATTTTATTATCACTGATTTTGTCCACTTCTTGTGCCAAGGATACTGACCTTTTTCTTGAAGCAGTCCTGGAAGAAGAGGTTATAGATGAGGAGTCCACAATTGATGAATCATCTAATAATGATGAAAATACAGGTAATGAAACGCCACCACCACCACCTGAACCCGATTTTGAGAACACCAATAGAATAGAGGGTACATATACACCCACTTCTGCCGCTGAAATATCAGATCCAGCGCGAGCAAATTTTAAGGCCATAATTTCAAAGGATTTTGACTGTGGTAATTGCACATTTGCTCCCAATCAAACAATAGAACCAGCTGGAGGTAGTATTAGTGGGGCAGGTATTAATTTGAACGGTGCCTATATAGAAAATACTGAAAAGCAAGCTTTTGCCCCAGAAGCAAGGTTTAATCAAACTTACAGTAATTCTAGACTAAGTCCAGAAACATTTGGAGCAAATGGTAATGACTCTTTTGCTGATGACATCCATATTTCTTCACTAATCAATAACTCCTCTTATGCCATAGGTAAAGAAAATGCAGTTTATATTAAAAATAGGGAGAGCACCTATACAAGATTTGGCATATTTAATTGGAACATGAACAATTCTATTATTAAAACAACAAATGACTCAAACCTTAGTCATGGCTCAGGAACAGAGAACCTAGATAAATATTTGTTTGAATTTAGAGAATTAAATCCTAGCCTTTTTAATGGTGAGTTTGATGGTAACAATATTGCAAGTAGATTAATTAAAGTACAAAAAGGACAAAATTTTTCATTTATAGATTTAAACATTCATGACTATTTTGCCCCACCTAATGCTTATGCTAGAAGTGTTGCTCTTAGGCTAGAAATAAATGCTGACAGCAATTATAACTTTACAATGGGCGAAGTAAGGAACTGCTCTATTTCTAATATTGGTGCGGCTTCAGATGGTAATGCTAATAACTCTCCATTTGGTGTTTCAAAAGCAATATGGACAAGTGAGTCTAGTGATGGCAGTGAAGCAAACTTATATTTTACAAATAATAAAATTAGAAATATTGATGGTGATGATGCCGAAGGTTTTTATAGCGATAAACTATGGTTAGGGAATTATGATTACCAATTAAGTAAAGTAAACTATATTTTTGATAATGAAGATTACAGAGGTTGCCAACGAAGAGCAATGAAAATAACAGTTTCTAATGCTTCAATTACGAACAGTTATTTTGAAAGCGCAAGTAATTCACCAATATTTCCTGGTGCGCAAGCTACTTTACTACATTTTTTTAGTACTAGTGGTAGTGATAAGTCCCTTGATAATATTAATTTTACTGGTAATGAAATTGTAATTAAAGGAAACGCAGAAAACCCTCCCATAGGCATGAACGACATATCTGGATCTAATATTAGCAATAATACTATTAGTTCAGAAAAATGGACCAACACTAGCTATTATAGCTTTGGAACCGGAATATCTAACCCTTATAGTGGTGATATAAGTAATACTGTATCTGTTAAAGATAATATTTTTAATAATGTTTTCATTCAAGTAGAATCAGTATATGATGCTATCAACGGTGGTCCAGTAGTACAGGGAAATGATTTTAACATGTCTTGGTCAACCAATCCTGGTGGTTATGTTGGTATAATAAGAGTTTTAAACAACTCAGGAATAGCTGATGAATTTAACATAAGTGATTCAGAGATAATCATTGATTTGCAATCAAATAATGGTCTTTCATTATTAGGAGGTATATTTAACACATGGGGAGCAGAGCCTAAAAATTGGAACTTTCACAACTTAACTATTACATATACAGGGGATATCCCTCCAATCAATGCTTTTGCTTTCACTGGTAAAAATGACACTTCTGCTAGTTTTGATAGTACTAACACAATTTCTAATTGCACAATAATGGGAGCCGTTGGAACAGGCGCAATTGTAATAAAAGGAGCAAATAAATCTGTTGTAATATCAAATAGTTATGGTGCAGGATCTACGCCACTTACAATATTATAAATAGATACTTAGGGAAATCATATTCATATAGTAATCCAAGATTGGCATTAACGGATCTTGAATCACTATCCCTTACTTAGAAGCCACATAGTTTCGTTGGTGATTTTATGAGCCAATTATCTATTTAAGTTTACCTTTTACATAATAAATCAAATCATTTAAAGTTTAATATTGATATTTGTATTAAATATATTTAAATGAAAAATAAAGTAGCTCTAATAACTGGTGTAACGGGACAAGATGGTGCATATTTAAGTGAATTTTTACTGAAAAAAGGATATGAAGTACACGGTCTAAAGCGTAGGTCTTCCTTATTCAATACAGATCGGATAGACCATTTGTACCAAGATCCTCATTTAGAAAATCGTAATTTTATTCTCCACTATGGGGATATGACGGACAGCACTAACTTAATCCGCTTAATACAAGAAATACAACCAGACGAAATTTATAATCTAGCGGCTATGAGCCATGTAGCGGTTTCCTTTGAAACCCCAGAATATACAGGT
>CALBVX010000168.1 GCA_937969515.1 uncultured Croceitalea sp.
CCTGAGATTTTTGAAAGTAAAGATGATACCGCCCAAGGGCAACAAGTTACCTTTCAATTAAAACGAAAGTATGTTGTAACAACCATTAAGTCAGGTATGGTGGTAATAGATCAGAGTAGGGCCCATCAGCGCGTGCTGTATGAAAAATTTCTTCAGGACATTACTGTTAAAGAAGCCGTTAGCCAACAATTACTTTTTCCGATAGAACTTAACTTTACTAAAAAAGAAATCGCCGTATTAGAAAATATAAAGGACAGTTTATCCAGTTTAGGATTTATGTTGAGTATTGGTCAAGATACTATCAAAGTCACAGGAATACCGAGTTTAATGACCGAGAGCGGCATAGATTTAGTTTTACATGAGTTGTTGCGAGATTTCTCTGAAGGTTACGAAAGTGAGGGCTATTCGCAGGCAGAACAGATGGCAAGAACGCTTTGTAAAAGTTTAGCTATTAAGACAGGTCAATCATTAGAACAAGATTCTCAAATTGCGTTGGTAAATGATTTGTTCGGGTGTAAAGAACCGAACTTAAGTCCATTTCAAAAACAAACATTCATTACACTTTCTTCAAATGAGATTGATACTAAATTTAATTAAATGGGAAGATTAACAGAAGCTATTAAACATCTTATCCTAATTAATGTAATATTCTTTATTGCTACGCAATTATATGGTGATCAGTTGTATCTATGGTTCTCACTGTATTTTCCGGAAAACGAAAATTTTCAACTTTGGCAGGTAGTTAGCCATATGTTTATGCACGGTGGATTAATGCATATTGCATTTAATATGTATGGGCTTTGGGCTTTTGGTTCTCCTTTAGAAAGAGCGTGGGGCAAGAACAAGTTTTTATTCTTTTATTTTTCTGCTGGTTTGGGTGCAGCTGCACTTCACTTGGCATCCAACTATTACTTTTTTAATGATGGTTTAACTGCTCTGGTGGAGGCAGGGGTCTCCAAGAATGAAGTCTTGGATGTCATTTCTCGTGGAAAATATAGTCCTGATTGGTATAATATAACTTCTCAAAGTTCTGTTGATAGTATGATTGCGGCCTTTAGTACACCAGCTGTAGGGGCCTCAGGGGCGGTTTATGGTGTATTGGTCGCTTTTGCCTTTATGTACCCTAATGCGGAGCTTATGATGATATTTTTGCCGATACCGATTAAAGCGAAGTACTTTGTACCCCTAATCATACTGGGAGATTTAATTTTTGGAGTTACAAATACAGGTACAGGTATTGCTCATTTTGCCCATATTGGAGGAGCGCTCGTCGGTTTTATAATGATGTGGTATTGGAAGAAGAATCAGTTTAATAAAAACCGTTGGAACTAATATGGTGAATGGAGGTATAAAATATCAATTTGCTAGATTAAATATTGCCGAGAAGCTTATCGCTATAAACGTTTTGGTTTTTTTACTAAACGGCCTTTCCATTGCTTTATTGGGGTTTTCTAGTCAGGGAATTGTAAAATGGTTCGAGTTGCCCGAAGATTTTATCACTTTCTTCACCCAACCATGGTCTTTAGTAAGCTATTCTTTTTTTCATGCTGGTATTGGACATCTGTTTTGGAATATGCTCATGCTCTATTTTACAGGCAAAATATTCTTGAATTTATTCGACAATAAACGTTTTGTCAATGTTTATTTCTTAGGAGTAATATTAGGTGGTCTGCTTTTTATGTTAAGTTATAATCTCTTTCCGACCCTTACGGCCACCAATACCGCGTTGATAGGAGCTTCTGCCGGAGTTACGGCTGTTCTTATTTTTATCTGCGCCTATATACCTAATCAAGAGGTACGTGTTATTTTTTTTAATGTGAAATTATGGTATGTAGGCCTGTTCTTTGTCTTAGTAGATTTGGTCCAGATTTCTTCAGGACAAAATATTGGAGGAAGAATTGCCCATCTTGGAGGAGCAGTTTTAGGATATCTTTACGCGAGACAATTATTAAAAGGCAATGATATTGGTAGTGGTTTTACCAAATTGTTGGATAGTTTATCGAATATTTTTAAACCAAAAGAAAAGAAAGCACCTCTAAAAACCGTTTATAGAAAAGCGAACCAAAAAGGATCAAATAAAGCCGATTATGACAAGCAGGCAAACCAACGAAAAATAGATGCTATTTTAGATAAAATAAGCAAGTCCGGTTACGAAAGTTTATCAAAAAAAGAAAAGGATTTTTTATTTAAAGCAGGTAAAGAAAATTAATACTTTGAAGAAACTTTCCATATTTCAGAAGTTTATTTTGTTGTTTAATTATGGTGTCGCTTTTTTGTTGCTGCTATCATTTTTTGCGAAAAATTTACCAGCTGAAAAGTATACAATCTTTGCCGTTCTCTCATTGATTCTGCCTCTAGTGGTTGTTTTGAATATTGTATTAATGCTATACTGGCTACTGAAAAGAAAGCGTTTTTTTTGGTTATCTGCGGTTCTTTTAGTTATTTCCTATGTTGTGCTTTTACCAATATATAAGTTTGGTGAGCCTTCTGTGAAGGCTGGCAAAGGAGATTTTACCGTGATGACATTTAATACTCGCAATTTCAATAAGTTTAAGTCTATTGATAAAAATAATGTAGATAGTTTAATTATAGATTTTGTTAATAAAGAAGATGCTGATATCATATGCTTTCAAGAATTTTATCATGCTATGAAGCGCAGTGATAAGCTTAGTCAGTATACTTATCAATTTGTTGATTTTGTATATGGCGAGAATACCGGAAGGGTTATACAGGCAGTTTATTCCAAATACCCTATTTTAAAAGTCGAGCCAATAGAATTCCCTAAGAGCGCAAATAGTGCTATTTATGCTGACATTTTGATAAAGAAAGATACCCTAAGAATTTATAACTTGCACTTACAGTCATTTAAAATATCCCCAGAAGTCAATACCTTTAAAAATCAAAATTCAAAAAGACTATTTGGGAGGCTTAAAAAGGTAATTAAGCTACAGAAAGATCAAATTGACATTATCAAAGAGCACCACACTAAAACCAATCATAAAACAATTTTTGTAGGTGACTTTAACAATACTCAGTTTTCAAATATTTATAACACTTTAAAAGGAGATTTTCAGGATTCTTTTTTAGAAGCTGGTCAAGGCTTTGGTCGCACCTATGATTTAAATGGATTGCCAATGCGAATAGACTATATTTTGACAGATGATTCTTTTGAAATTCTAGAACATCAGAACTATGATGTTAAACTATCCGATCATTATCCTATAAAAGCAACATTACAAATAAAGTAGCGATATTCTAGATTTGGTGGTTTAATTGCCGCAAGTAAGAAAGGGAATTGGGACCTTCGTTAAAAAGTAAGTCTACTATGCTAACATTTTCTATAAAACCGTGACGGTCGCCAAAAACCTGATTATAGGTTGGCTGTTTAAATTGTATTTTTTGTTTGGCACTCACAAAATGTCTTAGATCTGTATCCTTTTCAATTGAAACATTATAAGTTAACGTTTTATTATTTTGATTTTCTACTCCTAAACTATCACTTAAAAAATCAATGATCTTGAAATTAAGATCTAACAAGTATGTAGTTGGTTTTTCAAAAATTGGCACCAAATCATCCTCATAAAATTCAAAAAAAGGTGACGTGCGGTAAGCGGTTTGCAAAGTTCTCCAATGCTGACGCTGCCAGTTTGACGAATTATCCAATTTTACATCTCTGTATTTTTGTCTACCCTGGTTTCCGCCCACATGTTGAATAGGTATTGTGAGCATATGTTTACCTTGATCCGTGCAGATGTAACATCTGTTTCTATAGGTTTGCTTTTGAAAGTTGTCATTCACTTCCCATACAATATCATTGTCAACTACGATGGCCATAGTTGCGATATTGGGAAAATAGACTGGATGAAGAATATTTTTCAATATTATTCAGCTTTAGACTTTCTTCTTTTTCTAAAGAAATCAAAAACGAACCATCCACCTAAAAGAATTAGAAAATATTTGAAATAAGATTTTGGCTCTCCACTTCCACCGACAGT
>CALBVX010000169.1 GCA_937969515.1 uncultured Croceitalea sp.
GGAAAATCGAGCAACTCGTCAATTTTATCGATCAGTTTTTCACTTTTGATATGCTCTAGCTGTTCGGCCACCTCGTGCACCTCATCCCAGGTGAAATCTAACTTTTTGACCAAAAAAACCTCCCAAAGACGATGTTTTCTAATAATAGCGAGTGCCGTCTTTATACCTAAATCGGTTAGAGAAACGCCCTGATAGCGGATATAATTCAGTAGGTTTTTTTCGGCCAGTTTCTTGGCCATATCCGTTACCGAAGAGGGTTTGGTCTGCATTTGTTCGGCAATGGCATTTGTAGAAATCAACTGAGATTGATTGCCCCCTAAGTGGAAAATAGTCTTGATATAATTTTCTTCGGCCCGTGTCAAAAAAAGGTATTTGTCATTTTTAAGCGCAGTCGAAAACTAAAAAAGACCTCTCGACTGCGCTCGAGGTGACTTTTTAAAAACCTGTTTATTAGGCTTTGTCAAAAATACATTTTTATTTATAAAAACAAATTTTTAGATTTGTCTAAATTTTAATTTCAATTCATGTAAATTGAATCGCAGCCTATTTATTTTTATTATTTTATTCTCTTTTGTTGGATGGGCGCAAAACGCTACCCTAAAAGGTGTGGTTACTTCAGATGGAATAGGAGTACCTTTTGCAAATGTCTATTTAAAAGAAACTAAAAACGGCACAGCTACCGATGAGAATGGTACTTACAGCATTACCAACCTCGCTTCAGGTAATTATGTGTTACTCATATCCGCCATAGGTTATGAAACCAAAAGAAGGTCCTTTTTAATTGGAAAAGATGCTACTATTACCCTTGATATCAAACTTGAACCTTCTGCCGAAGCCTTGGACGAAATGGTGGTTACGGGTACCCTTAAAGCAGTCAACAGATTAGAGAGTGCCGTGCCGGTAGAAGTATATTCCCCTACTTTTTTAAAAAAGAACCCGACCCCAAGTATTTTTGAAGCCTTACAGAATGTGAACGGGGTGCGGCCACAAATTAACTGTAATGTTTGTAACACAGGTGATATTCATATCAACGGATTGGAAGGGCCCTATACCCTTGTTTTAATCGACGGTATGCCTATAGTTAGTGGTTTGGGCACGGTATACGGTCTCTCGGGCATACCCAATTCTTTAATAGACCAAATAGAGATTGTAAAAGGACCAGCTTCTACCCTGTATGGAAGTGAAGCCGTTGGCGGGCTCATTAACATTATCACAAAAAATACTTTAGAAGCCCCTGAGTTTTTCACCGATGCCTTTGTAACTGGCTGGGGCGAATATAATCTCGATGTTGGTGCCAAAGTTGAATTAGGTAAAAAAACGGCAATGCTGATTGGTGTAAATTACTTTAAGTACGACCAACTTATCGATAATAATGGCGATAATTTTACCGACCTTACTTTACAAGACCGTATCTCTATCTTTCAAAAATGGAATTTTAAACGTACGAAATCGCGTTTATTTTCTCTTGCCGGTCGCTTTTTCTATGAAGACCGCTGGGGCGGTGAATTGCAATGGACCCCAGAATTTAGGGAAGGTGATGATGTTTATGGTGAGAGTATTTATACACGACGATGGGAGGTCTTGGGGCAATACCAGTTACCCCTTGACGAAAAAGTAATGCTCTCTTTTTCATATAATGACCATAGCCAAAATTCGGTTTATGGGGACCTGCCCTACTTGGCCGACCAGCGAATAGGTTTTGGCCAATTAACTTGGGATAAAGCTATCGGCAAACATGATCTGTTGTTCGGTAGCGCCCTGCGCTATAATTACTATGATGACGATACCGCAGCTACGCAAGATTTACGAGGAAACCAAGCCGATGAAATTGTAATACCCAGTCTTTTTGTGCAAGACGAATTTAAATTCAACAAAAGGCACGCGTTACTTGCCGGACTTCGGTACGATTATAATAGTCGTCATGGCAATATTTTTACACCAAGGGCGGCTTACCGTTTTAAATTCTCTGACAACGATATTTTTAGGGTGAATTTTGGAACCGGTTTTAGAGTTGTCAACCTCTTTACAGAAGACCATGCCGCACTTACCGGGGCACGAGATGTGGTAATTACGGAAGCCTTAAACCCTGAACGTTCTGTCAACCTCAACCTCAACTATCTCAAAAAAATATATGCAGATAACGGCACCTTTGTCAGTATTGATGCTTCGGCATTTTATACCAACTTTTCCAATCAGATTTTACCCGATTATGATACCGACCCCAACCAGATTATCTATGATAATTTAAACGGAAAATCAGTTTCTAAAGGGCTTTCTGCAAATTTGGAAACGGTATTACCCAATGGGTTACGATTTTTGCTTGGTGCCACTTACCAAGATGTGAGCCAAACCGAAAACGGAATTACTACCCAACAAATACTGACCGAACGCTTTACCGGAACTTGGAATGTTTCATACAACCTTCGCGCCATAGATTTAAGTATTGACTATACCGGTAATTTATATGGCCCCATGCGCTTGCCCTTAATTAGCGATTTAGATCCAAGAAGCGAATTTTCACCTACCTGGAGCATTCAAAATATTCAGTTCACTTACAAAGGCATTACAAATTTCGAGTTTTATGGCGGCATAAAAAACTTACTAAACTGGACACCTAACCGCAACAATCCGTTCATTATAGCCAGGGCCAATGACCCTTTTGATCAAAATGTTCAGTTTAATGATCAAGGAGATGTAGTTGCCACGGCCGACAACCCTTTTGCGCTCACTTTTGACCCGA
>CALBVX010000170.1 GCA_937969515.1 uncultured Croceitalea sp.
CAGTATTACCCTTAGCAAGATGCGTAATAAAATTAGAAATATTGCCTCCTGGGCAAGCAGCGACCATAAACATCCCCAATGCAATACTAGGCAGTGGTCGCAATAGCCAAATCAATAAAAAGGTCACAAAAGGCAGCACTACAAACTGACTAAATACGCCTGTAATTACGACTTTCGGTTTTTTAAATAGTTCTTTAAAATCCTTAACTGAGATTTCTAAGGCAATTCCGAACATCACTAGGGCTAAAGCCATATTCAAGGTCCAAAGCGTGCTAGGGTCAAAATTTATATGAACTTTATCTATGATTTGCTCCAAATAGTAGTCATTTTTGGTCGGTTCGGCATATTAAAATAGAATGCAATAACATCTAAGATAAGATATTCGTTAATAAAGTCTGTAACCGCATTCCTGTTAAGGAACTAACTCAAGGTGAAATCTAATTACCCGCAGTTTCATCGATAAGAATTAACTTTGCATTGAAAATAAATAACTGAGAAAATAATGGCTAGAACACCGAGCAACATGCTGGCCCTAGGGACTAAAGCACCTGATTTTGAGCTTTTTGATACTGTTAGCGACACTGTTTTAGGTTTACAACAATTAAAAGGAGAAAAAGGCACCGTAGTAATGTTTATCTGTAACCATTGCCCTTTTGTCATACATGTGAATCCAGAGATAGTACGGTTAGCAAATGCTTACCAAAAAAAAGGAATCAACTTTATCGCGATTTCAAGCAATGATGTGGAAAATTATCCTCAAGATGCTCCGGATTTAATGACTAAGGTGGCAAAGCAGGAAGGGTACCCATTTCCTTACTTATATGATGCAAGTCAAGAGACTGCCAAGGCTTATGATGCAGCTTGCACTCCAGACTTCTATTTGTTCGATTCTGATTTAAATCTAGCATACCGCGGTCAACTGGACGATTCTAGACCAGGAAACGGAATACCCTTAACCGGCAACGACCTGCGTAATGCACTGGATAGTCTTTTAAATAATAAAACAATTGATCAAAATCAAAAACCAAGTATAGGCTGCAATATAAAATGGAAGTAACCATTGATGCTGTTACAAAGGAAAATATTAATGATTATATAGCTGTTGGTATACAATCATACAAAGAGCACTACCTCCACCTATGGCAGAATAACGACCCAACTCCATTTATTGATGCATATCTTAAGAAAGAACCTATTTTAAAGGCACTGAAAGACCCTAAACAGCTATTTTATTTGATAAAAGCAGGCACTAGCAATGTGGGTATTTTAAATCTTACTTTTGACCTAGAGCAAGAAAAGAACATCCCTAAACGGAATCTTTTACTTAATAAAATCTACTTGCTCAAATCATATTCGGGGATGGGTATAGGTAGCAAAACATTGGAATTCGTTTATGATTTAGGTAAGAAATACCAAAAGAAAGTTCTTTGGTTGTATGCCATGAAGAAAGGTAAGCCTTTAAACTTTTATAAAAATCATGGCTTTGATGTACTCAAAGAAGCTTTTATTCATTTACCCCATGTTCTTGACGAAGAAAAAGAAATGTGGCTAATGGTTAAAAAACTTTAGCTACCAAACATTTCTTTCTATGAGATTTTTGATATGTGCAAAATGATGGCTTCCGTGCCAGGCATAGCGGCCTACATTTTCGGCTAGCGTAGTTTCTTGGTTACCTTCAGGATGCGTGAATTTTCTCTGCAAGTCTTCGACCGAAAGGCCTTTTAACAAATACACTAGCTTAGCATGTACAGCACTTAAATGATTTAAAGACATTTGAATAGGTGCAGTTTTAGCATCGAACAAGTTGGACCATTCTTTTTCAAAGTAAGGTTTTATTATTGGGTTATCTTCAGTCAGTGCCCATTTGAAACGGATATAGCTATGATGATGACTATCTGAAATATGATGAACTACCTGTCTAACAGTCCAACCGTCTGGTCTATAAGGAGTCTCTAATTGTTCTTCGGAAAGGCCCTTTACCAATGCCTCCAATTTAGCGGGCAAGTGTTCCAGAACTGCAATCCAATCATTTAAATGTTCGGTAGTTATCGAATTTGGTATATCGTATTTACCAATGGGATATTTTAAATGCTCCAAGGTATCTTTTTCCATATTTTAAACTACAATTTCTAGTTAGACTTTCACTTTATTTAATAGAAAACTTACAAAGAATTAAAATAAAATTCCTCATTACCAACAAATTAATTGTATTTTTGCACTTCAATTAATTTTTTTTAATATTTATTATGAGTAAAGGAACAGTAAAATTCTTCAATGATTCTAAAGGTTATGGTTTTATCACTGAAGACGGTTCAAACACAGATCACTTTGTACACATTTCAGGCTTAATCGATGAGATTCGTGAAGGTGATGTTGTAGAATTCGAACTACAACAAGGTAAAAAAGGATTGAACGCCGTAAATGTACAAGTTATAGATTAAGGTAAACAGCACACTTTTTTATAGTATAAACCCCCGCCAAACGGCCGGGGTTTTTTATTTTCATTTTGTTTAACTTTTTACGCAACCAATTCAAAATATTGCCTCTTATTGTTAAACAATATAAGTTCCCCAGACTTTAAATGAAGATAACCATGATTACCTTTTTTGGAATACTTTCTATACTGCTTGCCATTAATATTTTTATGTTATTTGCGAGTATTAGTAAATCTAAAAAATAAGTAGGGTTTTTCTGCGTTAAGTTGTTATACATGAAAGCGTCATTCTTTGTAAAAAATAACCGATACCCTTATGAACACATTCTTTACGATTTTACTTGTTTTACTGATCATCAATATTTTTTTATTATTGGTCAGTCTTAATAGTGCAAAATAAAAAAGCCTCCTGAAATAGGAAGCTTTTCTTTTTTAAAGTCTTTTACGCTCTACTATTTGACATCCATCAATTCAACATCAAATATTAAAGTTGCATCTGGTGGTATCACTCCCCCCGCACCGGAATTACCATAACCTAAATGCGACGGAATTACAAAGCGGGCCTTATCACCTACTTTCAATAATGCAATCCCTTCATCCCAACCAGATATTACCTGCCCTACGCCAAGTTGAAAATCTATTGGTTGATTTCTTTTAAAAGAAGAATCAAAAACCTGCCCGTTTGGCAAACTACCTTCATAATGAACCGACACGGTCTTCCCCTTTTCGGCTTTGACACCAGAACCAGTTTGAATCATTTTATAACGCAATCCAGATTCTGTTTTATCAAAACCGGCAGCAAGCTTCTCCATGGCAGCTTCGGCTTTAGCTTTTTCTTCTGCAATTCTTTTTGCGCGAGAGCCTTCAAAAGTACGGAAAGCTTCAATTGCGTTCCAATTTTCTGCCTCAACTCCAGACCTAACAATTTCTAAACTATCTATCGTATCTCCTTGAGCTATGGTATCTACAATTTCTTGTCCGTGTTCAACATGACCAAAAACCGTGTGCTTATTATCTAACCAAGGTGTTGGCACATGAGTGATAAAAAATTGACTTCCATTTGTACCTGGGCCAGCATTTGCCATAGATAAAACTCCTGGCTCAGAGTGATTCAGTTCAGGATGAAACTCATCATCGAATTGATATCCTGGGCTTCCAGTTCCGGTTCCTTGCGGGCACCCTCCTTGTATCATGAAATCTGGGATTACCCTATGAAATTTTAGACCGTCATAATAAGGTTTACCCTGTGGCTTGGCCTTATTTTCCATATTGCCCTCGGCAAGGGCAACAAAGTTACCTACTGTTCCTGGGGTTTTATCGTGGGTTAATTTCACTAAAATCTCGCCTTTTGTAGTATTAAATTTTGCGTAAATACCGTCTTGCATCTTACTCATTTTTATTAAGCGGCAAAGGTAGGGGTTTTTACACTTTATGAAAATTTCCTGGACAAAAGCTTTTCTACAGAAATTTTGGAAAATGAGAATACCTGAGCGTTGTTTAGAAATCTAACATAAAAATATAGTGATATCCCTGTCAGAAAAAAGATAAGACTCAATAAAATCTAGCCAAAATCACCCTTTTACCTTCTTTTGCTGTTGAAAACCGTACTTGTCGACCAAATACACCAAGCTGGCCATAGTTGCAGCACCCAGTTCTAATTCTCTTTTGTTAACATGTTCAAAAGTATCGTTCTCAGCATGATGATGGTCAAAATAACGTTGTGAATCGGGTCTTAATCCTGCAAGTACTAATCCTTCATCTTTTAAAGGTCCTATATCGGCACCGCTACCCCCTTTAACGAACATATGAATCAAATAGGGCTCGAAAAGACTCTTCCAACCCAAAATCTGTTTAAAATCTTCATCGGAACAATCAAAAGAAAAGCCACGAGGCGTAAATCCGCCAGCATCACTCTCAAGGGCGAATACATGATTTTCTTTTTTGCTTTTGGCCACTTCAGCGTATTTATTTCCTCCTCGTAGACCATTTTCTTCGTTCATAAAAAGAACCGCACGTATGGTTCTTTTTGGTTTATACCCACTTGCTTTGATTAAACGAAGTACATCCATACTCTGTACCACACCCGCACCATCATCATGAGAACCGTCACCTAAATCCCAAGAATCCAAATGGCCACCAACAACCATAACCTCGTTAGGATATACCGAACCCCGTATTTCACCTATAACATTATACGATTCTACATCGGCATATTGTCTACAATTCTGTTTGAAGTAAAATTTCACATCAGGATTCAACTTTAACGTCGTACTAAGTAATTCTGCACCCTTGGTGCTAATTGCGGCTGCGGGTATTCTATTTGCAATTGATGTTTCGCCATAACCCATAGAACCGGTATGTGGATAATCGTCTAAGCGCAAATTCATAGACCTTACAATTACCCCGGAAGCACCATATTTTCCTGCAGCTTCAGCGCCTGAGTAACGCTGGTCTACACAACCTGAATACGCTTCAAAAGTGCTTATTTTCGTGGGATCCATGGGGCGATTAAAGAAGATTATTTTCCCTTTTATTTTTTCTGCCCCAAGGGTTTCTAAATCTTCAATACCCTGAACTTCAATTACATTTCCCTTTAATCCGCCATCTGGTGTTGCAACAGAACCACCAAGTGCACAAATGGGCACATTGGTAGTTAAACCTGGCTTAGTTTCTATATAGGCAAATTCAGGAGTTCCCCTGGTCCACTTTGGCACCATAACCGGTTGTAGCCAAACCCTATCCAACCCAAGAGAATCCATCTGCCTTTTTGTATATTCTACAGCCTGTTGTGCTTCTACAGAGCCCGACAAACGCCCACCTATTTGATTCGATAGGTAATTTAACCATTCATACGCCTTGCCATCGGTTAAAGCCTTATCATATATCGCTTTTAGCTGTTTTTCATCTTCAGACTGCCCAATTGTCGGGCCCGAAATACACAATACAATAAGTAATACTAGAATTCTCATTTGTTTTCTTTTTCCAATTCTACTTTGAAGTTCTCCAAGTTAGCCTTTATTTTTTCGTCTAACTCGGGCTCCTCAATATCTTTGTATTTTTTTAACGCTTCCAAAAGGATAGAAGCTACGGTTAAACGCGCTGCTTTTTTATTATCTGCAGGAATAATGTACCAAGGGGCATGCGGTTTTGAGGTTTTATTTATAGCCTCTTCATAACACTCTTGATATAAGTGCCAAAGCTTGCGCTCTTTTAAATCACCAGGGGAAAACTTCCAATTTTTTTCTTTTAGCTCCAACCTTCTTAGCAAACGCTGTCGCTGTTCTTCTTTTGAAAGATGTAGAAAGAACTTAAAAATTAACGTGCCATTTTCAGCAATATGCTTTTCAAAATCATTGATTTGGCGGTATCTATTATCCCAAAAATTCTCATCAATATCTGATACATTATTGATACCCGGGATGTTTTCACCTAAAATATATTCTGGATGGACCTTTGTAACCAAAACGTTCTCATAGTGCGTACGGTTAAATACACTGAATTTTCCCCTTGCCGGTAACGCAATATAATGTCGCCACAAATAATCATGCTTTAGCTCAAGTTCTGTGGGCACTTTAAAACTATGGACTACTACGCCTCTAACATTGAAATCTTTAAATACTTCGCGTATTAGACTATCTTTCCCAGAAGTATCCATGCCCTGTAAACAGACCAAAACACCATATTTACCGTGAGCATAAAGAGTGTCTTGAAATTTACCCAATGCTTCTCTTACATCTTCTAGTTCTTTCTTCAGTTCTTTATCAGAACGCCCTAAATCTTGTAAAGTATCAATTTCTGAAAGCTTCACTTGCTCTTCTACGCGAAAGCTTTTTTCTTTTAATTCATTCATAAGAGGTAAGATACATAAATTTCAAAATTCAGTTCTCGTAAAAACACTACTGTTTAACGATATTTTTGTTTTAAGCGTGCAGAACGCAGAGAATTCGGGCTTTCTACCGATAGATTTTTTTAATCTTTTAGTGGTACCATATCTTTAAAATCCCAAATTTATTATAATGAAAACCTACAGAAGCCATATACTTCTTATTACCGCCCTACTCGGTATATTTGGCCTATTACCGATAACCTCTTTCACTAGCTACAACGCTTGTGAGTTTGCCAACAATAACTCTATCTATATTAAAGACCAAACTTTACTTGCTTACGAAGCTGATGAGTTTAAAATGGTAAAATACCACGCTTACAAAGCTTTAACAGGAATCGAAAGAGCCAAAAACAGCTTTAAAGACTGTGGTTGTGACACTGCCATCGAAAGTATAGATCGTACAAAACTGAATCTAAAAAATGCAACAAAGTCGCCTTCTATTTATGACGCCAAGACTTTTGTTGAGATAGCGCTTAAAAACACAGCACTTAGTATTGACGCCTTAACCAAGTATAAAAAAAACAGCAAAAGCACTTATGGTGAAGGATTTTTAACCATGAATACCAAACAGTCTAACGTGATTGTCAACGATATTATGGAGTTGGAAGGACGAACACTTTCTGATAAGATAGAAAACGGAGTAGCTAAATTTCAAAAGTCTTTAGAGAATATGATCGCTGCAAATGACTGTGCTACTGCTTTAAATTATGTGCAAGAAACCCATGAAACCTCTTCACAAAAATCAATAGATGAAAATGTTTCACCGGGTAAAAGACATTTTCATAAACGAATTAAAGAAGTAACGGCAAACGCACTTACCAAACTAAAAGATTGTAAATAACTATTTGCTCGCAAAAAGCTTTACATCATCTTCAGTAACTTCTTTTCCTCCTAATATTATTAAACGTTCTATTACGTTACGTAGCTCTCGTACATTACCGGTCCAATCGTAGGTTTTTAGCAATTCGACAGCTTTTTTAGAAAAGTCTTTTGGTGCCGTGCCCTGTTCCGTGGCAATCTTTTTTGCAAAGTGCGAAATTAGCATTGGTATATCATCCCTTCGGTCATTCAAAGAGGGAACCTTTATTAAAATAACCGCCAAACGATGATAAAGGTCTTCCCTAAAATTACCTTCTTCAATTTCCTTTTTTAGGTCTTTATTTGTAGCAGCTACTACCCGCACATCTACCTTAATATCCTTATCGGTACCTACACGAGAAATTTTACTTTCTTGTAAAGCGCGCAAAACTTTAGCTTGGGCAGAAAGGCTCATGTCTCCTATTTCATCTAAAAATATAGTGCCCTTATTCGCTGCCTCAAACTTTCCAGCTCTATCTTTCACAGCCGAAGTAAACGCCCCTTTAACGTGCCCGAAAAGCTCACTTTCAATAAGTTCTGAAGGAATTGCAGCACAATTAACTTCGATAAAAGGCGCCGAAGAACGTTGGCTTTTTTCATGAATCCAATGGGCTACCAATTCTTTACCTGTACCGTTAGAACCGGTTATAAGAACACGTGCATCGGTAGGGGCAACTTTTTCGATCATATCTTTAATAACACCTATTTCTTTGCTCTCACCGATCATCTCATAATTTTTGCTGACCTTTTTCTTGAGAATCTTATTTTCAACAACCAATTCTTTTCTGTCGAGCGCATTACGCACTGTGGTCAGTAAACGATTCAGATCCGGTGGTTTTGAGATATAGTCAAAAGCCCCTAAACGCATCGTGTTTACCGCGGTGTCTAAATCGCCGTGACCGGATATCATAATAAAGGGAATTTCAGGCTTTAGCTTTCTAGCGGCCTCAAGAACTTCGACCCCATCCATTTTTGGCATTTTAATATCGCAAAGTACTAGGTCAAAATCTTCCTTTTTAATGGTTTCGATACCCTTAAGTCCATCTTCTGCCTCTTGCACATTATACGAATCACTTTCTTCACTTAATATTTTCACCAAAACTCTTCTAATCGCCGCCTCGTCTTCAATTACCAGTATTTTTGACATTCTTTTTTATTTAAAAAATTCCAATTTTAAAACCTCCTCTAAAGTACATATTTCCCTGATTGTTCAAGAGAAAAACTTCGTTACGCCGATCGTCTCGCAAGACCCCGTTCTGTGTCAAGGTATAGCCAAATAGGCCGTAGAGCGAAATGTACTTAGTTATATGATATTGATATCCAAAAGCCCCTACTAATGCGGATAGCGAAATATTGCTACCTAGTTCATCATCTGGCAGCACAATATCGTTTTGAATATTTATATAGTAGCCATCCAATAATAATGCCGTTTGTAAGGTATGTTTTTTTGAAAGGTGATATTTAAAGTTCATTCTAGGAATACCAAGGGTATATGACCAATTTGGATGAAACCTCTTATAGTAACTTACCAGAGGCAAAGGAAAAGGCAGCCCTGCATTACTATTGTACGCCAGACCTAAAGCTAAACGAAAAGGTTTTTCAATGTCCTTAACATCCTTTAGTAAAGTAGCCGTTAAATTCAACCGCATATCCTCGGCCAAAATTTCTCCAGTAAAATTTGAAGCCAAACGGGGTGTTACAATACCTATTAAACGCCAGTTATCATTCCATTTTGTAATATAACCAAGATTTAAGTCTATTACATATAGGCGGTTAAGTTCTCTGGTCTCAAAAGGAAATTGCACCGAAGTTTCAAAGTCAAAACGGTTGTATTCCGCACCGGTCACCAAATACTTATCATTCTTCAATTTAATAGGAACATTTACCAGAAATCGATATCTCGTTGTTTCGATTCCGCTATTGTTTTCGGGAACGTGGGTTGTTTCTATCCGCAATAAATCGGTGCTCTGGGCATGACAAAAAATACCAGCAAAAAACAGTAAAATTAGAACTCCAATACTAGTAACGCTGGTATTATACATTATCCTTATTAAGCTGTTGTTGAATAATGTGAACGTCACGCTGCGGGAATGGAATACTAATATTATTGGCCCTAAACTTTGTATCTATACGATAACGTATTTCACTTTTTATTCTTGGGTCACTAAAACTATCATTAATAAAAAAGTTTACCGAAAAAAGTAATGCAGAATCTCCAAAATCATCAAACAGCACAAACGGTTTCGGATTTTTTAAAGCCCCTTTTTGTTCACCTACGGCTTCTAACAACAAGTTGGTTACCAATTCAACATCACTTCCGTAGGCAACACCGACACTAACCTTTTCACGAGTACTTTTATGGTTCTGCGTATAGTTATAAATAATATCACTTATAAAGTGATGATTAGGTATGATAATAACCTTATCGTCTCTCGTAATGGCCCTTGTTGTTCGTAACTTGATCTCGAATACCTTTCCGACTTTACCATTTACCTCCACAATATCACCAACTCTAAGCGATTTATCTATTATTATGAATATCCCACCGATAATATCTTGAAATAGCTCTTGTAAGGCAAGACCCAGACCCACAAATAGTGCAGCAGAAGCGGTCAGAATAACCGTTACATTAATACCCGCAGCACTCATTGTTAATAAAATAACAACTACATAAACTACATATTTAATAAACTTGAAAATGCTGATAAACTTCAACTTATCGTCACTTTCCATTTTACGGGTAAATAATTTGCGGAGCCATTTTAAGACAAAACCTGTCATTATCATGGTCACCGTTAGCAGAAGTAAAAGCCCAACGGTAATATGAATTGAATTTTCACCTTCACCATAGTGAAAACCCAAACCCAAAAACTCTTCAATAGAGCCCCAGATATCTTCTTTGATGATTTCTTCTATACCACTTTCTTCATCTTGAAGCATGTGCTAGTATTTTAACCATTTAAATAACTCACGATAGGTAGTTTTTTTACCATACATTAATATACCTACTCGATATATTTTGGCGGCAAGCCAAACGATACCCAAAAAGGTAATAATTAAAAATACAATACTCGTTACTAATTGCCATAAAGGCACACCACCTTCGCCAATTCCGCCAGGCAATCGCATTAGCATCACAATAGGTGAGGTCAGTGGAAAAAGAGAAAAACCTACGGCTATTGGTCCATGAGGATTACTAAAAACCGAAAAGAAACCTACATAAATTGCCAACATCAAAGGTAAAATTATTGGGAATATAAATTGCTGGGTATCCGTTTCATTATCCACCGCGGCACCAATAGCAGCATAAATAGAACTATAAATTAAATAGCCTAGTATAAAATAAATAATAAAAGACACCAATAATAACAATAATGGTAGATTGAAGAATTCTTTTGCCCAAAACTCCATTTCACTTTCTTGCGGAGTTGGCATATTCATCATAGGGTTAGAGGTTAACGCAGGATTTGAAGCCATAACACCCAAATCAATATCGAGTACCAACAAAGCAACAATGAGCAATAATGAAGCTGAGAAAATCCAGATAGCAAATTGCGTTAATCCAGCCAACGAGGTACCAATAATCTTACCCAACATCAATTGAAACGGTTTAACCGAAGAAATAATCACCTCGATTATTCGGCTTGTTTTTTCTTCGATTACGCTTCGCATTACAAAGCCCCCATAAATAATGATAAACATCATAATCAAGTAACCAAATGCCCCACCAACAAAAGCTTTCATCATATTTAGTCCTTTTACGTTTTCTTCGCCTTTAAAAGTTGCCGTTCGTATATCAAAATTCTTTTCGATACTTGCAAAATCTTCTGAGGAAACCCCTATTTTTTGCAACCTGTCTTGCCTTAAGCGATTTTCAAAAACCCGTTCCAACCTTTCTAAAATATAACTTACCGGGTTATCTTTAGTATATAAAAAGGCACCGTTAGATACTTTCTCTAGACTCTCTTCTTTAGGAATATAAAGCAGTCCATATAAGCCCATTGAAAGAGTTGAATCTTTGGCAGTTTCAAGGTCTAAATCTTTATACTTTATATAAGAAACAGATGCCGATGCATTAAATTCATTTGAAAAGTAATCACTCTCATTTAATACCGCTATTGTTCTTTTCTCACTATCGTTCACCTTGGTCAAGAATGCAATCAAAACTATCATGCCTACCATTAAAATAGGACTCAAAAATGTCATAATCACGAAAGACTTGTTTCGAACTTTCGCTAAATACTCCCGCTTTATTATCAATTTAAGCTTGCTCATGCGTTCTTAGAATTAACGGTTTGTATAAAAATATCGTTTGCCGAAGGTATCGTTTCATTAAAATGATTAATGTTTCCCAAAGCCGCTAATTTCTTAAGGATGATCGAGGTATCATCTGAAGGTAATTTTACGGTAAAATCAAACTGTTTTTCGTCGGTGTTGAATTCTGAATGCGTAATTTCAAAGGCCTCATTTAAATCCTGTAACAGGCTTTCGATATTTCCTTCAGTCTGCAAACCTATCTTAAACACATTGTTCTTGTAGGCCTTTTTTATATCTGAAAGTTTCCCGTCCAATAACTTTTCAGATTCATGAAGCAGTGTAATATATTCGCATAATTCTTCAACAGATTCCATTCGATGGGTTGAAAAAATAATGGAAGTTCCTTTTTCTTTTAACGACAGAATCTCATCTTTTATCTTATTGGCATTAATCGGGTCAAACCCGCTAAAGGGTTCATCAAAAATAAGCAGTTTTGGGTCGTGCAATACGGTAACAATAAACTGTATTTTCTGGGCCATTCCCTTTGATAGTTCTTGTATTTTCTTGTTCCACCAATCTCCTATTTCGAATTTCTCAAACCAAAATTTTAAGCGTTTTTTTGCTTCCGTTTTAGAAAGTCCTTTTAATTGTGCCAAATAGAGCGCCTGCTCCCCAACTTTCATACTTTTATACAGACCTCTTTCTTCTGGTAAATAACCTATAGCCGCAATATGGTGAGGTGCTAAAAGTTCACCATCAAAAAATACTTTTCCGGTATCAGGAAACGAGATTTGATTAATGATCCGAATTAAAGTAGTCTTTCCAGCTCCATTAGGACCGAGCAAACCGTAGATACAATTTTTAGGAATTTCAAGGGAAATGTTGCTTAGCGCGGTGTGTGTTCCAAATTTTTTAGAAACCCCCTCGGCAACAAGTATATGGCTCATTCAGTTATTTTTATTAGTGGTAAAGATATCGAAAAGGTTCTATTGCCAACTTTATTAAAAAGGCACATTTCTTAATTGAAATTGCCCTAAAAACAAAACCCACCCTTAAAACAAATCAAGGATGGGAAAAAAATTGCTATGAAAAAGAAAATTAGATACTGTAAAACAGTATCAATTCCAAATATACGTTTTTTATTTAATTCTAAAATTTTATTTGATTAGGAGAACATATCTTTTACTTTCTCAAAGAAAGACTTATCAGATTTCTCTGGTTTAGGCACAAAATTTTCGTCGTTTTGCATTTTTTCGAAAAATTCTTTTTGTTCACGATTTAATTCCTTTGGAGTCCAAACATTAACATGAACCAAAAGATCACCTGAACCATATCCATTAATACTGGAAACCCCTTTACCTCTTAGTCTGAGAATTTTACCCGATTGAATACCTGGCTCTAATTTGATACGCACTTTACCTCCAATAGCATCAATCTCTTTTGAATTACCCAATACCGCTTCCGAAAAACTTATATATAGGTCGTAATGCAAATTATCACCTTCTCTTTTCAATGTAGGATGCTCCTCGGTCTCAATGGCTACTAATAAATCTCCCGAAATTCCGTTACCAGGGGCTCCATTACCTTTTCCTGAAACTTTAAGCTGCATACCTTCTTCAACACCTGCAGGAATTTTTATGGATACGGTTTCTTCAACTACCTTTAAACCTTGAGCATCTGCCCCACTAGGTCTTTGGTCTATCATTTGGCCTGCTCCGCCACAAGTGCTACAAGTTGCAGCAGTTTGCATTCTACCTAAAATAGTATTGGTTATTTTGGTTACTTGCCCATTACCATTACAAGTAGAACATGTTTTATAGGTTACTCCGTCCGCTTGTACTTTTCTTCGAACTTTCACCTTCTTCTCTACTCCATTTACTATTTCTTCTAAGGTAAGTTTAACGCGAATACGAAGATTACTTCCTTTTACTCGCCTTTGACCGCCGCCACCAAAACCACCAAAACCACCGCCACCGAAAGCACTACCAAAGATATCGCCAAATTGACTGAATATGTCATCCATATTCATACCACCGCCACCAAAGCCGCCACCTTCAAATGCCTGATGGCCAAATTGATCATACTTTGCACGTTTGTCTGGGTCGCCTAAAACTTCGTAAGCCTCGGCCGCTTTTTTGAACATCTCTTCAGCAGCTGCATCACCAGGGTTTTTATCAGGATGATACTCAACGGCCT
Organism: uncultured Croceitalea sp.; assembly: GCA_937969515.1. Classification (GTDB taxonomy): domain Bacteria; phylum Bacteroidota; class Bacteroidia; order Flavobacteriales; family Flavobacteriaceae; genus Croceitalea; species Croceitalea marina. The sequence continues at coordinate 13,632 of CALBVX010000170.1, forward strand.
TCTTACGGTAAGCTTTTTTTATCTCGGCCGCCGAGGCGCTTTTGGAAACTCCTAATATTTCGTAAAAATCTTCCTTCATAAATTGGTCTTAGTTACCTACTACAACTTTTGGGTGTCGAATAATTCTATCGCCAAGCTTAAAGCCTTTTTCAATAACGTCTATAATTTTGCCCTTTAATTTCTTTTCCGGGGCAGGAATTTGAGTTACCGCGTCGTGCATCTCAGCATCAAACGCATCTCCTTGACTTACCTCCATCTCCTCCAAGCCTTTATTCTTTAAGGTTTCTCGGAATTTGTTATTTATCAAATCAACCCCTTTGAACAATTCTTTGTCTTCAGATTTAGAAATTTCTTTTAAAGCTCTATCGAAGTCATCCATAACAGGAAGAAGTGAAACTATTACATCTTGTCCTGCTGTTTTAAACAAATCCATTCGCTCTTTAGAGGTTCTTTTCTTGAAATTTTCAAATTCCGCAAAAAGACGCAAAAACTTATCCTTCTCTTTGGCAAGGTCTTCACGAAGTTGTTCTTCTACGGAAACCTCTTCTTCTTGCTGTTCTTGCCCTACCTCTTCGTTAAGTTCAGTTTCATTAACGGATTGTGAGTTTTCCATTTCTTCATCCATTTCTTGAACCTTACTTTTTTTACTCATGTGATTAAAATTTATATCATTTCAAAGATGGCAAAAGTACTGCCAATTGACTCAAAATGTCAAAATGTCATCACTATTTATAAAAAAATCCGCACTATGGCGGATTTTGTTTTGTTTCGAAAAAAGTTCTCGCTAAACATATTCTTTGGAAAAAGAAGACATCGTTTCTTCTTTTGCGGCTTGTTTCCCGTAAATTTCTTTTAAAGCGTCACAAACAGACTTAAAATTAAATTTAAAGCCTTTTGTTTCAATTCGCTTACTACTAACTCGTTGGCTAGCGAAAAGCAAATATGACATTTCCCCAAGAATTGTTTTCATCGCAAATTCAGGGATGTTTGGCAGAAATAAAGGTTTTTCCAACACTTTAGCCAATTCTTTAGTCATTTTGATATTGGTCACAGGGTTCGGTGCTACCCCATTGTAAATACCTTTAAGATTATGCGCTATTGCAAAAACGAACATTCTTGCCAAATCATCAACATGGATCCATGATTGCCATTGTTCACCAGAACCAAATGCTGCACCAACATAATTTTTTATTGGTCTTGCCATCTGCGGCAGTGCTCCGCCTTCATTAGACAAAACGAGGCCAATTCTAATTTTTGCGACGTTAAAACCAAAATTTTTAAACGTATCTATTTCTTCTTCCCAAGCTTTTACGACATCACCCAAAAAGCTCTCGTCGACCTGTTGCTCTTCTTCGGTATAAAAAGAGGAGAGGGAATTTGGATAAATACCTATTGCCGAAGCGGAGACTAAAGCGGTAATTGTGTCTGAGCCAGATTTTTCGATACCTTCTTTTAAGGTTCGTAAACTATCGATACGACTATCTAATACCTTGGCCTTGTATGAAGTCGTCCAACGTTTTGATATGCTTGCTCCTGCTAAATTGATAATGGAAGTAACACCTTCAAAACAATCTAAATCAATCTCATTTTTTACAGGATTCCAATAATATCCCTTATAATTTTCTTTTGCTACAAGTTTTGCCTTCGAAGTGGTCAAGTAATTCACCTGAACTCCATTGTCATTCAATTCGTTTACAATCGCTTTTCCTACCAAACCAGTCGCGCCTGTAATCAATACCTTCATGTTATCCTTTTTTACAAATGTATATGATTCAAGAGCTGATGAAGAATACTTAAAAAAGGTTTAACAGTATTGTTTAAGGCTTAGGTTAATTTATCTAAAAAATACTAATAGCTCTTAAGAAGACTTTATGAAAACCATTTATTTTGTCGCTCTCAACATTTCTCGCTTTCCTGGTGGGCCAGGTAAACGCTCTACATTAAAACCGACCGCTTGCATTGCTCTGCGGACACTGCCTTTAGCGGAATAAGTAACCAAAATACCCCCTGGTTTTAAAGCCTTGAACATTTTTTCAAATATAGCCTCTGACCATAATTCTGGTTGCACCCGATAACCAAAAGCATCAAAATAAATAAGGTTGAACAAATTTTGATACGCTAATTCTTGAAAATCCGATTGACTTTTAAAAAGTAAGAAGTCGGGTGTTATTTTTTGCCGCTTGCCCCATGCTGATTGGTGCATTAGAAAAAAATGCTCTTTAAAGGATAAAAGATTAAGTGTCTCAATATAGTTCAAGGCTTCTACTTCTTCCATACTTACAGGAAAAGCCTCTACACCTTCATATTGAATTTTTAAACCCCTTTTTGTCGCTTCCGAAAGGGTTATCAACGCATTAAGTCCGGTCCCAAATCCAACTTCGAGCAATGCGATTTCCTCATTTTTGAATTGGTCAAGACCATTTTTAATAAAAACATGATAGGCTTCTTGGACGGCTCCATGAATCGAATGGTACTGCTCATTCCAATCTGTTATTTGAATGGTCTTAGAACCGTCGCCGGTAGTAATAATTTTACGCTCCAAATCACTTTTTAATTAGTACCCCGTCAGCTTCAAAACGTAGTGTTTTCTTTGGTTTTGTGATTTTTTCTATTTCATCTTTAGTTGCTCCTTTGTCTTCAGCATAGTGTCTTTGCTCGTCTACGGACACCTCTTCTACAAAAGCCTTTCCATTCATGACAACCTTGTTGCCAGAAGCATCTAAGGGCACAAAAAAACCATAGTCCTTAAATTTTACGAAAACTTCTTTATTTCCTGCTAAGTTAACTTTCATCCAACATCCTTTGGCTTGGCAAACTTCCTTTATTGAACCAATAAGTTGTGTGGTAATGGTATCTTTTGCTTGAATATTTTGATATACTAAAGAATTATCTTCTGCGCCTTCGACCTCTTCAAAATTTGCTCCGAATGCTCCATAATTTTTGGAGGATGCATTGTCTTGAGCATAAGCACCTGCAAACATGAAACAAACCATTAAAATGATAGTAAAAATGTTAAATCTTTTCATTGTACTTAAAAATTAGTTACACGTTAACAAAACAACGGATTTAAAATTAAGAAAAAGGGAAAAACTTATGATAAATAGCTAATTTTAACTTTTATAATACCTTTTAAAATGAATGCTCAACTAATGAATATAGCAGTAGAAAAAGTAACGTCATCAAAAATCAATGAAGTTGATTTTGACAACTTGGCTTTTGGAAGTGTCTTTTCTGATCACATGCTTGAGTGCACCTATAAAAATGGCGCTTGGGAAACACCGAAAATTGTTCCCTACCAACCCATAACTTTGGATCCATCTTCAAAAATCTTTCATTATGGACAATCCATTTTCGAAGGCATGAAAGCCTATAAGGATAAAGATGGAGGTGTTTGGCTTTTTAGACCATTAGAAAATCAAAAACGCCTTAATATTTCTGCAAAACGTATGGCGATACCCGAATTGCCGGAAGAATATTTTATGGAGGGGCTAACTTCCCTTTTACAGGTAGATAAAAACTGGATTCCTGAAAACGATGGAAGCTCGTTGTATATAAGGCCTTTTATGTTCGCATCGGGCAATGGTTTTCACGCTTCACCTGCCGATGAGTATAAATTTATAATCGCTACCGCCCCCTCGGGAGCTTATTTTTCTGGAAAGGTAAGCGTACTTATTGAAGAGAAATATTCTCGCTCAGCGAACGGTGGTGTTGGTTTTGCAAAAGCAGGAGGTAATTATGCAGGTCAATTTTACCCTACCCAATTAGCTAAAGCCAAAGGATATCAACAAGTTATCTGGACAGATGACAACACACATGAATATATCGAAGAAGCCGGAGCAATGAATATTTTCGTAAGAATAAACGATACTCTTATTACTGGGCCGACCAGTGATCGTATACTTGACGGAATTACTCGAAAAAGTATTTTGGATATCGCTGCAGATGAAGGTATTAAAGTCGAAGTTCGAAAAATAAGTGTTGCCGAAGTGGTTGCGGCAGCAAAATCAGGGGAGTTAAAAGAAATGTTCGGTGCTGGTACGGCAGCCGTGGTTTCTCCAATTTCCGGTTTTGGACATCAAGGCACGGATTATGACCTACCTGAGTTGGAGAATGGCTATGCCATGCGATTGAAAAAGCGTATTACGGACATACAATATAACAGGGCCGAAGACAAGTTTGGATGGCGCTATAGGGTTATCTAATAAAAAAAGCGCCGATGGCGCTTTTTTTATTTTTTTAAGATAGCTTCAATATTCGGTTTAAAGTAATTGGGTCCTTTAAGTACTTTACCATCTTCACGATAAATGGGTTTTCCATCTGCACCCAACTTGCTCATATTGCTCCTCTGAATCTCTTCAAAAACTTCTTCAATTTTATATTGCATACCATGCTCTAAGATTGTTCCGCAAAGTATATACAACATGTCGCCTAAAGCATCTGCAACTTCGACCAAATCATTATTCTGGGCGGCCTCATGATATTCCTTATTCTCTTCATCCATCAAATTAAAACGCAATAAATTCTTTGCTTTGCCCAAATCTGCGGTCGGTTCATGCTTAATCCCAAGTCCGAATGCGCTGTGAAATTTTTCTACTGCAGCTATTTTATCTTTCATTGTTTAAATCAATTAAATTTGCGCTAAAATAAATGTTTTATGTTCAGCACCGGACAATTGATTTTTGCAGTATTTTTCGCGATATCTTTTATATCCCTTATCGTCTTCTCTTATAAAAAAGACAAAAAAATACATTTAAAGAATTACAAAGGTGTGGTTTGGGTGCTGTTTTCGTTTGTATTTTTCTTAATATTTCTCTTTTTAATTAAATACTTCCTTAAAAATTAACAAGAAAATTACTTACACCACAAAAATTTCGACTTTCACAACATAATTGGGCTCTTGAACGTATAATATAAGAAAACACGTACTTTTGTAGTGCAAAATTAACGAAGACCCATGATTACATTTTTTAGCATTCTTCTTGTATTGCTTTGCATTAATATTTTGCTACTTGTGTTTAGTTTAAAAGGCGTGTCTGGAAACAGTAAAAAGAACATTCATAAGATTTCTCAGAACGCTGTTCCTAAACTTTATCCTGAACAATACTCGAAAACCGCCTACAAAAAAGCTGTTTAATTCATACCTTTATAAGGATATAAATAATATGCTGGTCGAGTCGTTATTTTAAAAAGACTGTCACTACGGTTTGTATTCCTCTCCTTTGCATGAATTAAGGACAAGTAAATGAAGCAAGTCTTATTTGTATTTATAGGTGGTGGTTTAGGTAGCGCACTAAGGTTCTTAATAGCAAAAGCCTTAAACCCAACTTTTCAAAATTTCTTTTTAGGTACTTTCTTGGTTAATATACTAGGTTGCCTACTGATAGGTCTTATACTTGGTTTTTCAGCGAAAACCAATTTTCTATCTGAAAATCATACGCTTCTTCTAGCTACCGGTTTTTGCGGGGGCTTTACCACATTTTCAGCATTTGCATTTGAAAAACACTCTTTATTAAAATCTGGAGAACTATTTCATTTTTCAGTTTACACTCTTTTAAGCATAGCCATAGGTATTATGGCTGTCGCACTTGGGCTATGGCTTACCAAGTCTTAAATACTTTTTACCTCTATCATTCAAATACTTAATTACCTAATCGAGTTTATTAAACCGATTATCTGGTTACATGTTTACTAAACTTTTTAGTAGAATCAATAATAATATATTTTTTTCGTATTTAATTTGATATACCCCTAAAAAAATAGGGGTATATATTTTTTTGTCGTAAAAATACATATCAGACCCTTATTAATTTAACCTTTATTTAAGTATTAATATATATTTGGACAGTTAACTAACAAAATCAATTATGAAAAAAGTCGAGGCAATTATTCGAAAATCAAAGTTTGATGAGGTGAAAAAAGCACTTCATGAAATCGAGGTGAACTTCTTCAGTTATTGGGATGTAACCGGAGTAGGAAATGAAAAACAAGGTCATGTATATCGTGGTATTTCATACAGCACTACAGATATTCAAAGAAGATATCTTTCAATAGTGGTATCTGACGAATTTCTAGAAAGAACCGTAAACACACTATTAGAATCTGCAATGACAGGTAATGTAGGAGATGGAAAAATATTTGTCTCTGAAATCAGTGAAGCCTACAGAATTAGAACCAAAGAAAGCGGTCACGCAGGAATCAACTAAAACTAACCAACGAACATTTTTAATATGGAAGCAGGATTATTTACAGCAAACAACGTATGGATGATGGTTTGTACCGCATTGGTATTCTTCATGCATCTAGGATTTTCTTTTTTGGAAATCGGACTAACACGACAAAAAAATACGGTAAACATTTTATTTAAAAATGTTTTTATCATTACCGTTGGACTTTTACTTTATTATATCGGAGGCTTTAACTTAATGTACCCTGGTTTTGAAGAGGGGGCAACTGGCTTTTTCAAATTTGCCGGTTTCGGTATTGCGGCACCAGAAAATGGCATGACCCCAGAATATGCAGATGGAGGTTACACGTGGTGGACGGACTTCCTATTTCAAGGGATGTTTGCGGCCACTGCAGCAACAATAGTTTCTGGAGCTGTTGCTGAACGCGTAAAGCTTGGTGGCTTTATGATTTTCACTATTATTTATGTAGGCCTAGTGTATCCTATTGTAGGTTCATGGCAATGGGGCGGAGGATTTCTTTCTTCACTTGCTTATGGAGAAGCAGAAGGCTTTTATGACTTTGCAGGTTCAACATTAGTTCACTCCGTTGGGGGATGGGCAGCTTTAATTGCAATTTATTTATTAGGGGCTAGAGTTGGAAAGTTTGGAGAAGATGGAAAACCAAAGGCAATACCAGGTCATAATTTACCATTGGCAGCAGCAGGTGTGTTAATTCTATGGTTAGGATGGTTTGGTTTTAACGGAGGCTCAGTTTTATCAGCCGATCCGGCAGCTACTTCTTTAGTATTAGTAACCACTTGTTTAGCAGCCGCAGCTGGTGGTGTTGCAGCATTTTTAACCTCAACTGTACTTTATAAAAACTATGATTTGACCATGTTCTTAAATGGTATTTTAGGTGGTCTAGTCGGTATTACAGCAGGTGCGGACCAAATGTCACCAAACGAAGCGGTCATTATCGGGCTTATTGCCGGGGTAATCATTGTATTAGGTGTGGCATTAATTGATAAGTTAAAACTTGATGACCCAGTAGGTGCAGTTGCAGTTCACTTGATATGTGGAATATGGGGAACTTTAGCCGTGGGGATTTTTGGAGCTATGGCCGGTTTCGACCAGTTCTTGGTTCAGCTGGCGGGAGTTGGCGCAGCAGGAACATTTTGTTGCCTTTCTGCCTTCATCATTCTATTCATAATCAAAAAAGTGGCAGGCTTACGAGTATCAGAAAAAGAAGAACTAGAAGGTTTGGATATTCATGAACATGGTATGGATGCTTATCCTGACTTTAGAACAAACGAGCACTAAATCTAAAAAAGGAAACGGAGCACTTGGCAGAGTGCTCCGTTAATAACCTTTTCAACAAATTAATCAGTTACAATTAAACTCAAAAATTTAATAGCGCCTTTTGGGTGCCCTAAACATTGAAATATGAAAACGATTATAAATACAAATTTCGTAAAAAATTTATTTTTGGCAGGTTTTGCGTTAATGTCAGCAGCTTCTTTTGCACAAGAGGAAGAAGAAACAGAAAAGAAATTTACACTTGGAGGTTCAGTCGATACCTATTTTAGAACTAACTTAAGCTCAACAGATGTTGGCGCCCAAAATCCAGGGACCTCTTTTGCAGATGGTACCGGCTTTAATCTAGGTATGACTAATTTAATTGCTTCTTACGAGAGCGGTAAAGTAGGTGCCGTGGCCGATTTAGTTTTTGGCCCAAGGGGCGATGCCGCTGTAGGTGGTGATATTCCTTATGTAAATCAACTGTACGCATATTGGAATGTTTCCGAAAGCACTACACTTACTTTCGGTAGGTTCAATACATTCTTAGGTTATGAGGTTATTTCCCCAACAGGAAATTTCAACTACAGTACTTCTTATTTATTCTCTAGCGGTCCTTTTTCACATGTAGGATTGAAGGCTGATTTTGCCTTATCAGATGATTTTAGTTTAATGCTGGCCATTATGAACCCAACTGACACCAATTTTAATTCAGGAACCGGAGCTTATTCTTTGGGTGCACAACTCGGTTACTCTGGTCAGTATTTGAATTTTTACTATGACGGCGGAGAAGTCTTAGGGTTTGAAGTTGACTACACTGGCGGTGTTGATTTATCTGATGACTTCTTTTTGGGGATAAATGCGGCATTAGCTACGGATGAAGGAAACGGTTTTTACGGGGCAGCATTGTATCCACAGTATAAAACAAGCGAGGCTTTCACGCTTGGTTTGAGAGGTGAATATTTTCAACCAACAATTGACGGTATCGATACAGGAGATATTCCATCCGTTTTAGGATTAACATTAACAGGGAGCTATAGTGTCGACAATTTAACTTTTAAACCAGAAATTAGATTGGACAGTTGGAGCGATGATGCTCCGGTATTTTTTGACAATGACGGAGAAGCAACAAATGGATTGTCTTCATTCTTAATTGCAGCAGTCTATTCTTTCTAAATAATAGAGGACATATAAATTCTTAAAGTCCTCCAACGGCATGTTGGGGGACTTTTATTTTTTATCGAAAGCCTTTACTCCTGCCATCACCTTAGTTTTCAAATAATTTTGCCTTGGCACTAAGGGGCAGGAGTATTTTTTATTGTAAGCACAATATGGGTTATAGGCCCTGTTGAAATCGATAATAATTGTATCTCCTTCCGGAATCGTTAAGTCTATGTATCGGCCTCCTCCATATGTTTCATCACCATTGGTTTCATCTAAAAAAGGTAAAAACAGATAGTCTTTATATTCTTCCTTTTCTATAAGACCTAAGCTTTGATAAATTTCAAGTTCATGTTTTTCACCGTTAAGCTCAAAATGAGCTATACCGTATAAAAGCTCCTCTGTTTTTCTATCCGTAGTTGTAGCTAGCATAAAAGGCAGGGCATCAGGTGTTCGTTCAAACCTTGCCTCAACAATATAACTTGTATCTGGTTTAAAGAAATCTAGCTCTTCAAAATCTTTCCGATACCTATCGGGTAATGGTGAAGTTTCGGGGTCTTTGTACTCAGCATTCAACTCCTCTTGAAAATTTAAGATGGCAGCGATTCCTTTTGATGCAACCATTTCTGCATCACTATTAGTGTTATGGTATTTTTTATCTTGACCACAGGTTAACAACGAAAAGCTAAAAAAGAATAAGATTATCTGTCTCATACTACAAAAATACTAAGGATTTCCTTTTTAAATTTTTACCTTGAAATCCAATTTCAAATTTACAGGATGCGAAACATAGTTCTCATTATAATATTGGGTTTTATCCTCTTTGGATGTAGAGAAAAAACACCCGCAGTAGCTAAAAAAGAAAAAAGACATCTTCCTAAATTAGAACCAAACAGATATAATGTAGCGTTTTTAATAATGGACGGAGTCTACAACACAGAGTTTACAGCACCATATGATATCTTTCAGCATACGCAGTACAGAAAAGGCATTAAAGCCATGAATACCTTTACAGTAGCTAATACGCTTACTCCTATAACATCTTTTGAAGGCGTTCGTATTTTACCAGATTTTGACTATACTGAAGATTCGCTACCTAAAATTGACATCTTGGTTGTACCGAGTGCCGAACATCATTTAGATACTGACCTTAAGGACACCATCATGCTAAATTTCATTAAAAAAGTTGATAAAGAAGCCCTGTTTATGACCTCACATTGTGATGGTGCTTTTGTTTTAGCCAAAGCAGGATTGCTAGATAGTGTTGTTTCTACTACTTTCCCCAGTGATATTGGCAGCTATAAAAAGATGTTTCCAAAATTGAAGGTAAAAGACAGCGTTTTATTTGTGCACGATGGAAAGTACATTACCTCTGCCGGAGGGGCTAAAAGTTTTGAAGCAGCACTATATCTCTGTGAGTACCTCTATGGAAAGGAAATTGCAGAGTCGTTAGCGGGCGGTCTTGTAATTGATTGGAACTTATCGGAAGTGCCTAAATTTGTTAATCAGTGATTTTGTAACGGGCCTCGTCAAAATACTTCTCTACTAATTTATTATACTCCGGTGCTATACGAAGCAGCGCTGTATGCTCTAACCTATCAAGCCTCTCTTTGTTTTTAAATCCCTTTTTAAAAGCTTCTTCTAAATAAAAAAGTGCCGTGCCATATTCCTCATATTTTGAACTTAATGAAATTACATTTAAGTAGTAATCATAGTTTTTTGGCTCACTGATTGTTTTAAGCATAGATAACAAAATCAAAGCTTCATCATCAACAATTTTTTCAGACTTTACAATATCGATGTTATCTTCTATGAGGGCATTCAAAAATCCGCAGAGGCGTTTGCCCATTTGTCGCTCAGCTTCCGTATCACCTTTAATAAACTTATTCAATTCGCCTACCTGATAATTCCACCAGCCCAAATTATTATAATTATAGGTGTATAAATCTTCTTCTAAATAATAGATGTAATCTTCCCTCAGAAGCTCTTCCTTGAAAAAAGCAGCACTTTCGTTTCTTTTCAAACTTCGATATTGCTTATCCTTTTTAATATTTTTTCCTATGGTTTTTAGCGAGTCTAAATCTTTATGCGTTCGGTATACATTAAGCATTTCAGAGATTTCTCTATCTGCCAAGAGCAATTTTTGTTCTTTCTTTAATTGTTCAATAAGAGTAACATCTTCATTGTAAGCTCTTTTGATGTATAAAGAATCTTTGGTTTCGTGGCCTTTTGCCATTGCCGATAAAGTAAATAGCCGCAACGCTTTCTGAAGATATACGGCCTTAGGCCATTCTTTTCCGCCATCAAATACAAGCAGGTTATTAGGAATGTTAAGTCCATTTAAAATCTTTTCATGGGATAATAAAGTTGGATAGTTATAATCTTCTTTACCTACTATACCAATAAAGTGAAAAGGATTTTTAGAAGTTAGAAGTTCCACATTCGCCAATCCTGCACCACAAGAAATTACGCCTTCGATATCTTTAAAAAAAATAGGCATCAAATTAGCCATACGTCCACCACTATCAAAACCAGCAGTATAAATTCGGTTTAAGTTTATCGGCAGTAGGCTATTTACTTCAGAGAGCATGCGCTTGGTTATAAGCACATTTTTCGCTACCGATATTGAATCGTTAACAGCGTTGGAAGCAGCTAAAATATAATTCTCTTTTTCGGCAACCTGACGAAACATCCCTAAAGCCTGCTTACCTCTTCCCTCACCATCAAATACGAAAAGAATTGGCCATTGTCCTTTATTTTCAAATTTTGTGGGCAGGTATAACGAAAACGTTTCTTGAATAGAATCTTTGACCGTTATGGAGTCTATAATTACACCCTTCTGCAAAACAAGACCTTGAGAAAAACTAAAGTTTAAAACAAAAAATACAAGAAGTACAGGTAAATAATTTCTTTTCATACAGCAATTACATCAAAAATCTAGCCAAAAAGATTCTGGATATTCCATAAAATTAACGTTTTTATGTGTTACCTATTTTAGTTATGGGAACATTCGAAGCTACATTTGACAAAATAATATGCGTTCTTGTCTCTCCATAGGTTATTAAGGTATCAATAAACTGTTCTAAATGGAACTGATCTTTTAAAACTACTTCCATTATAATATTTTCATTGCCAGTAATTCTATAGCAGTTTACTACCTCGTTAAATGTATCAACCTTACTTAAAAAGGGTTTCAATTTACCGACAAAAGCTCTTAAAGCAACTATCGCCCTTAGTTGCAATCCTATTTTTGAGTGAGAAATAACCGTATTATAACCTTCAATTATTCCCAAATCTTCCATCTTCTTTACGCGCTCCGCCACCGCTGGGGGAGTTAGCCCAACTTTCTTTCCAATATTCACAAAGGACTCCCTTGCGTTTAATTGCAAACACTCTAGTATTTTCCAATTAATCTTATCCACTTTATTTTTCAAAGTCTTGGTATTTTAATTCTTTCTTTAATAAAGTAAAAAAAACTTTATCATTTATTTTATAAATTTAATTTTTATTTTTCAGATGTAATTTTATAGTAGAAATTGTTTTTGAAAAAAGATGAAGCACACACCCTACTACGCATTACCTGTTTATCAAAAATCGCTAGCGCTTCATGATTTAAGTTCGGCGGTAGCTTCATATTTCTCAAAGGAAAAACATATTTTGAAGCTTAAAAAAACCGCTAGTTTGAGGGAGCAAATTGCAAGTTCTTTATTTATAGATTCTAATCTAATCGCTAAACAGATAGAGCAGGCCGTAACCACTAACTCATATGAAGCTAGACTACAAAGTGCCTCTTTTATTAATACGATTACAAGAAATTTAAGCTCATACTGCAATGGCCTTGATTATGATGGGGTTAAGGAAAAAGAGTATGTAAACTTATTGCGCAGGGAGTTGAAATCTTTCCGCGTTTCCTTTAAGCAATGGCGTAAATCATTGAAATAGATACCTTTAAAACTTTTAAAAACAGGCCGAAACAAAATTTCAAAAAGGGCAGTTCTGCGAGCTATGTGTAAGTGATTCGAACTTTTCTTTATACGCTGCTATGCTTTTTAAAATAGACGCTCTGTTTACATATTTCTACGGTACTGCCCACCCACCTGAAAAAGTGCATTAGTAATCTGACCCAAAGAACAATATTTGCTAACCTCCATCAACTTATCAAAAATATTTTCATTCTTAATAGCGGATTCCTGCAACTCTTTTAAAAGCTTTGTAGACTTTTCTTTATTTCTAGTTTGCAGACTCTGCAGTGTTCGTATTTGATTTTGCTTTTCCTCCTCCGTCGCCCTTATAACTTCCGCAGGCAATATGGTCGGTGACCCTTTAGAAGATAGAAAAGTATTTACCCCTATTATGGGATAGGCACCAGAATGTTTTAAGGTTTCGTAATGAAGACTTTCCTCCTGAATTTTAGAACGTTGGTACATAGTTTCCATAGCACCAAGAACCCCACCTCTTTCTGTAATTCTATCAAACTCTAAAAGCACTGCCTCTTCAACCAAATCGGTTAGTTCTTCAATAATAAACGAGCCTTGTAGCGGATTTTCATTTTTGGCAAGACCTAATTCTTTATTTATAATTAATTGAATTGCCATTGCCCTTCTTACCGATTCCTCCGTAGGTGTCGTGATTGCCTCATCATAGGCATTTGTATGTAGCGAATTACAATTATCATAGATTGCATATAATGCTTGAAGCGTAGTTCTTATATCATTAAAATCAATCTCTTGGGCATGTAAGCTTCTACCCGAAGTTTGAATATGGTACTTCAACATTTGTGCACGTGGTCCGGCACCATATTTTTCTTTCATGGCTTTGGCCCAGATACGTCTAGCAACACGTCCTATTACTGCATATTCAGGATCAATACCATTAGAATAGAAAAAAGACAGGTTTGGACCAAATTTATCAATGTCCATTCCCCTACTTAAATAGTACTCTACATATGTAAAACCGTTAGAAAGGGTAAATGCCAGCTGTGATATTGGGTTTGCTCCCGCTTCGGCAATGTGATAACCTGATATAGATACCGAGTAGAAATTTCTTACATTCTTTTGAATAAAATATTCTTGTACGTCACCCATTAAGCGCAGGGCAAACTCTGTCGAAAAAATACAGGTATTCTGTGCTTGATCCTCTTTCAAAATATCGGCCTGCACCGTACCCCTCACTTGACTTAAGGTATTTTCTTTTATTTTTTGATATACTTCTTCAGGTAAAACCTCATTACCAGAAACCCCTAAAAGCATGAGACCCAAACCATTATTACCTTCGGGTAAATCACCAACGTAAGAAGGTCTTTCTACCTCTTTATTTTTGTATATCTTTTTGATTTTTTCCTCAACCTCTTTTTGTAGTCCGTTTTCAAGAATATACTTTTCACAGTTTTGATCAATCGCGGCATTCATAAAAAACCCAAGTAGCATTGGAGCAGGACCGTTAATCGTCATACTCACCGAGGTCATTGGATTACTTAAATCAAAACCTGAGTATAATTTTTTCGCATCATCTAAACAACAAATAGAAACACCAGCATTACCGATTTTACCATAAATATCGGGGCGATGACCTGGGTCATTTCCATATAAAGTCACTGAATCAAAAGCAGTTGATAGACGCTTTGCATCCATATCAAGACTCACATAATGAAATCTTCTATTCGTACGTTCTGGCCCACCTTCACCTGCAAACATTCGAGTAGGATCTTCGCCGGTTCTTTTAAATGGGTACAGTCCTGAGGTGTATGGGAAATCTCCTGGAACATTCTCTTGAAGCATCCAATTTAATAAATCGCCCCAACCTTTATATTTTGGCAACGCAACCTTAGGTATTTGTGAATGCGAAAGTGACTCTGTATGTGTTTCTATTTTTATTTCTTTATCGCGGACTTTAAAAGAATAAATAGGCGCTTTATAACTTTCCACCTTTTGAGGCCAATTTAGAATCAAATCCCAATTGTGCGGGTTTAAATCCATTTTTACCCTATCAAACTCTTTTATTAAAAGTGAAATCAGCTCTTTATCACTTTCATTCGACTGCGCTATTATTTTGGTCTCATCTAGTCCCGATTTTAATAAAATGGACTCTTCGTTCTCTGGCGAATTTAGTCGTAAAACAGATGAAATGGTTTTGAAAATACCGTACAAGCGTTGCGCTACATCTGCCTGCTCTTTAGATTTTAAATCATACGTTCGATTATTTTCAGAAATTTCAGAAAGATATCTCGTTCTTGCAGGTGGTATCACAAAAATTTTCTCGGCCATTTCATTACCGACCTCAAAAGTAGAATCTAATTTAGCATCTATTTTGTCTACTAAAATATTCATTATCGATTTGTACAATCGATTCATCCCAGGGTCATTGAATTGAGAAGCAATGGTACCATAAATGGGCAATGCATCTTGACTTATATCCCATAGCCCATGATTACGCATGTATTGCTTTTTAACGTCGCGCAAGGCATCTAAAGAACCTCTTTTATCGAACTTATTGATGGCTACTATATCGGCAAAATCTAACATGTCGATTTTTTCCAACTGTGTTGCCGCACCAAATTCGGGGGTCATTACGTATAAAGAAACATCGCTATGTTCTAAAATCTCAGTATCGGATTGGCCAATACCAGAGGTTTCTAAAACTATTAAGTCAAATTCAGCAACTTTTAGAATATCGACCGCTTCACTCACATATTTGGACAAGGCCAAGTTTGATTGCCTTGTTGCTAAGGACCGCATATAGACACGCTCGTCATTAATCGCATTCATACGAATACGATCACCTAATAATGCCCCACCTGTTTTTCGTTTTGATGGGTCGACAGAAATTATTCCGAGATTTTTATCAGGAAAATCTATCAAAAACCTTCTTACCAACTCATCTACAAGACTAGATTTTCCGGCCCCGCCAGTTCCCGTAATTCCTAATACAGGGACATTAACATCTGATTTTTTTAAGCTTGCAAAATGAGCTTCAAATTCTTCGTGGCGATTTTCGGCCAGCGATATCATTCTGGCAATGGTATTTGTATTCTTTGCCTTAAGTAAATCTGTTAAATTAGCTTCTTTGCCAATTTTCAATTCCGGTACGGCAGTGTCGGCTTTTGAGACCAAATCATTAATCATGCCTTGAAGGCCCATTTTTCGGCCATCATCTGGAGAATAAATCTTAGTAATACCATAATCCATTAGCTCTTTGATCTCTTCCGGAAGAATTACGCCTCCACCACCACCAAAAATTTTGATGTGTTCAGCTCCTTTTTCCCTTAGCAAGTCATGCATGTATTTGAAATACTCATTATGACCACCTTGATAAGATGTTATTGCTATGGCATTTGCATCTTCCTGAATTGCACAATCAACTACCTCGGCAACACTTCTATCATGACCTAAATGAATTACCTCAACACCGGTTGCCTGAATAATTCTTCGCATGATATTAATAGCGGCATCATGACCATCAAATAACGATGCTGCGGTTACAATTCTAATTTTGTTTTTAGGTTGGTATGGCGCTTGTTGTTCCATTAGCAAAAAAGAATCAAATTTTTGGGTGCAATTTACGATAAATGCAAAGAAAAAAGGATTGCATTTCGAATTTTATAAAAATACTTAACATTAAGCCTACTCTTTTTTGAATACTATAATTTTGAAGGCTAAATATCTATTTTGAAGCTTACTATAGTAATACATTGCACGGACCAAATTGGCATAATCAGTGCCGTTACCCACTTTTTACACAAAAAAGGTGGAAATGTTGTTTATTTAGACCAGCATGTTGATACAGAAACAAACGTCTTCTTTATGCGTATTGAATGTGAGTTTGATAATGGTTTCAATAAAACCAATTTTGATATTGACTTTAATTCGCAATTAGGGAATAGCTATAATATGCAGTGGAGTTCGCACGCTCAAGATGTTAAACCCAAAATGGCAATTTTTGTTTCTAAATACAACCATTGCCTATATGACTTGTTAAGCAGATATAATTCGGGAGAGCTTGCAGTTGAAATTCCTTTTATAATCAGCAACCATGATGATTTGGCCTACATAGCCCAACAATTTGATGTTCCTTTTTACCATATCCCAGTATCCAAAGAATCAAAAGACCTAGCTGAATCAAAGCAATTGAAGTTATTGAAAAAACACCAGATAGACTTTATTGTTTTAGCAAGGTATATGCAAATAGTTTCAACAAAGTTAATTAATGAATACCCTAATAGGATTATCAACATTCATCATTCCTTTTTACCCGCCTTTGCGGGAGCTAAACCCTACCATGCGGCATTCAAGCGAGGTGTAAAAATAATTGGTGCTACAAGTCATTATGTTACCGAAGAATTGGATGCTGGGCCAATAATAGAACAAGGTGTAACTCGAGTCACCCATTCGCATTCTATTAAAGATTTTATTACCAAAGGAAAAGACCTGGAAAAAATTGTTCTTTCTACCGCTGTTAAACTGCATATAGACAGAAAAACCATGGTGTGCAATAATAAAACTTTGGTATTTTCATAAATGGTACCTTTACCGTAAACAAATTATCATGAAAAAAATAGTCATATTTCTTATAATTTTTCAGTTGATGGGCTGTGCCGAGCTACAACAGGTGGTTAATCAATTGCCTCAAGGTGGCACTTTAGGAAATGCCGAAATAGCTCTAGGTCTAAAAGAAGCCCTTAATATGGGCATTGAAAAGCAGGTAAGTAAATTAACCTTAAAAGATGGCTTCTACAAAAATGAGCTAGTCAAAATACTACTTCCGGAGGAATTGAAAAAAGTTGACAATACCTTAAGAAATATTGGCCTTGGCAACCTTGCCGACGAGGGCCTAAAAGTGTTAAATAGAGCCGCAGAAGATGCCGTAAGCGAAGCGACACCAATTTTTGTGGAAGCTATAAAAGGAATAACTTTTAATGATGCAAAAAATATATTACTCGGAAGCAATAATGCGGCAACGAACTATTTGCAACAAGGAACAGAAACCAAATTGTACGAAAAGTTCAATCCGATAATCAAAAACTCTTTTGAGAAAGTTGGTGCTGATAAGATATGGGAAAACCTAATTACCAAATACAATAATATCCCGCTTACGAAAGATGTAAATCCTAATTTGACCGACTATGTGACCCAAGAAGCTCTTGATGGGGTATTTACTATGGTCGAGATTGAAGAAAAAGCGATAAGAACAAAAATATCGTCTCGTACGACCGATATTCTCAAGAAGGTTTTTGCTCTTCAAGACCAAGGCAGACAATAAGACTCAAAAAATACCGTTACTATTTTAAGAAAACATAGCAATTATAACATATTGCTAAAATTCATTTAACCTTGGTAAAAGCCTTTTAAATGAATTTTGTAAAAGTTTATTTGAGTTAACATTTTTTTGAGTTAGTTAGTTTAAAACCGGTGTCCGCATCGGTTTTTTTTGTTTATGCAATTAATATTTTGATAGTCAGTAGTTTATATTCAAACAAATTATAACTTCAATTTCACTTGTTAAAAGGTAACATCTTATCGGGATTTACTTTTTTTAAGATTTATTTAAGATTTCAACCTCTAACATTTTTTACCTTGTAGGGTAGTGCTAATTCATCAATCAAAAAATGGGTTCATTGAAAGTAAAAATACTTTTCTTGCTCCTGCTAGCCACGAAAATTGTATTTGGTGCAATCACACCCGCGAATACGATACTTGAAAAAGATAATATTAACTTGGCTTTTCCGCAGGATTCTATTCGCTGGGCTGACTATTATTATAATATTCAGCGATTTGAAGACGCCATAAGGTTATATGGAAAAGGGTTAGAGCAAAAAGGGGTTAATAAATCAAAATTCTTAAAAAAGCTTGCATTAAGTCAAGCTGGACTTAGAAATACCGAGAAATCTATTGAATACATTGAATCCTACTTGCTTCAAGAATTCAATACAGATTTTTTAAATCATGAAGGTTTTGATGATATTAGGGATACTTACCTATACAAAGCAGTTTTAGAAAAGTACACCCCGAACCTAAGTTTTTGGTCTTTCTTTTATCTTTTTGTAGCATTTATCGGTTTCTATACCGTACTAATGCTCAATTTCAATAAGAAAATAAGACTTTCCGCCAGACTTCTAATTAGCGGATTTATCTTCATTCATTCCTTTTTCATATTCCATATTGGTCTAGTCATATCAAACTATCAATTTGAATATCCCCATTCTTATTTAATGTCCACTTGTTTTTCTTTCTTATACGGGCCCTTATTGTACCTTTATTTTAAGAAAGTAGTTCATAAGCATTCTTTTAAATATAGTGACATATTGCACTTATTGCCTACTGTTCTTTTCTTAATTTATATCGTTCCTATTTATGCACTAAGCACTAGTGATAAATTATCCTTAATGTTATCTAGGGTACAAAAAGGTCTTAATCCATCAGATTCCGAACAATTAGTAACCATAGTCTTGCTTAAATTAACCTCTTTAATTGTATACGGGTTTTTTATAAGAAAACTGTATCTAGATAGTTCTAAAAGAAATGGTACTGAAAAATCAAATAGTGTTTGGCAGCGAAATCTTTACCATATCCATTTCTTGTATATTTTATCATATGCTATTTATGGAATCTTAATTGGTAATTCCATTTCTTCTGGTTTTTTCTATCATTTTCAATTGGGCAGTATGGCTTTAATGGTACTATATATTGGTTATTCCGCAAACATTCAGCCAAGTGTCTTTAATGGAGTGATTTCATATACAAATCGTTTGTTTCCCAAGTACGAGAAATCAGGACTAACAGCAAGTTTATCGTTAGAACTTAAAAATCATTTAGAGTATCTTTTTAAAGATGAAAAAATCTATAAGGAAAACGATATTAGTTTAGAAATGGTAGCCCATAAATTGAACACTTCAAGACATAATGCTTCACAAGTCATAAACGAACATTTTAAGGTTAGTTTTCATGAGTTGGTAAATAAATATAGAATTGAAGAAGCCAAGAAAATTTTAACCGATGATCAACAACGCAATTTGAATATTATAGATATAGCCTATGAGGTAGGCTATAACAATAAGGTAACTTTTAATAAGGCCTTTAAAAAAGACACCCAACTCACCCCTAGTCAATTTCAAAGACTTACCCCGCAAATACAGGCGTAAATTACTAGTAAACATTTATCGGATTAGTAAACGTTTATAGGACTTTCCTGAAAACCATTGCTCACGCTGTTAATTTGACCTAATAACTTAAAAATGTAGACAGCCCTGAGACATTTACGCTTACACGAAAAGACTAGACTTTGGTCTCATTTTCTATTAGAGTAATTATTTGAATTAGTCATCAAAACGTCAGGGCTGTACTTACATTCTAACTCAAAACAATAGTTAAGTATGAAAAACAGGACTAAATGGTTGTGCATGCTCTTTTTAATGGGGATTTTCTCCGTATTCGCACAACAAAAAAATGTAACTGGAGCAATTACCGATTTTGAAGGTTTGCCGCTACCAGGAGTAAACATTTTGGTAAAAGGTACTATTACCGGTACGCAATCAGATTTTGATGGAAACTATACTATTCAGGCAAGTACTGGAGACGTATTGGTTTTTTCCTATTTAGGACAAAAAACGGTTGAAATTACTGTGGGGGCATCTGATACTATAAATGTTCAGATGGAACAAGACACCCAGGCACTTGAAGAAGTCGTTGTTGTTGGTTATGGTAATCAAGAAGAACGAAAAATTATTCAAAATGTGGGTATTGTCAAAGAAGAGGCCATTGAGAATTTGCAAGTGGTTTCCGCGGATCAATTATTACAGGGGCAAAGTGCTGGTACCCAAATTGTAAATGCATCTGGGGTTCTCGGGTCTGCCGCCGTTATTAGGGTAAGAGGGGTTAACTCAATTAACTCGGGTAGTCAACCACTAATAGTGATTGACGGGGTACCTATCACAGATACCGCCGGTAATACCTTAAATAGAGGTGGAAATACAGGTATCAATCCACTATCTTATGTTAACCCAAATGATATTGCATCTTTAACGGTTTTAAAAGATGCTGGTGCAACATCTATTTACGGTTCTCGAGGAGCTAACGGTGTAATTTTGATTACTACTAAAAAAGGTAGAAAGAACTCTAGAACTTCGGTTACATTAGACGTAAATACCGCGTATTCTGAATCCACAGATGTTCCAGATATATTAACAGCCGACGAATTTCGTCAGTTTAAGTCAGAAGTAGCAACCTTACAAAATGGTACACCAACATCTCCTGAAGATTTAGGATTAGGCGCTTTAGGTTCTGGAGGCACAGACTGGTTAGGTGGTGTACAACGAACAGGAATTTCTCAAAACTATAACTTAGGTATTAGAGGGGGTAGCGAAAAAACTTCTTTCTTCTTTGGATTGGATTTTCAAGATACCGAAGGTTTTATTGTTGGTAATGATCAGCAAAGAGCTGGTGCAAGAATTAATATAGACACAGAAGTTACGGAGTGGTTAAAGGCGGGAATGAATCTGGGGGTTACTAATAACCGCCTAAATAGAGTTGGTGTAGAGAATAATATTAATGCTCCTTTTACTACAGCGTTTCTTCAAAGCCCAGTTGTACGTGCATTTGATGATGAAGGTAATTTTGCGCAATCTGGTTCCTTTATTCCTAATATTTTTGCTCGTGTTGCTTTAAATACAGATGAGCTTAAAACTTTTCGTGTTATCGGTAATGCTTTTACCGAAGTTACACCTATTAAAGGTTTAACTTGGCGTTCAGAGTTTGGTATTGATAAATTAAGTTTAGAGGAATTTATTCGAAATGCTGAATTCAATTCACCAGGTGGATTTGCACAGCAAATATTTGTTAATGAGGATCGTTGGCTGACTAACCAAACTCTGAATTATACAGATACTTTTGCTGAAGATCATAGCCTAACAGTACTATTAGGTCTTAACTACGAGGAAACATTAAGAACACGCTCAAATGTATCTTCAACCGGTTTTCTTACAGACGACCTTCGTAATTTAGGTTCAGGTTCTACACCAACCGTATTAAATGGAGATAGATTCCCTTCTAGATTATTCGGTTTGTTCTCAAGGGTCACTTACGACTACAAAGGAAAATATATAGCAGAAGGATCTATTCGGAGAGATGGGTCATCAAGGTTTGGAGCTAATAATCGATTTGGATATTTCTGGTCGGCGGCAGCAGGTTGGACATTATCTGAAGAAGACTTTATTCGAGATCTGAACTTCTTCGATTTTCTATCACTTAGAGCAAGTATAGGTACGGTAGGTAACGACAGATTAGGAACTTTTCCATCATTAGGATTGTTTAATGCCGGACCTATTGCAGATTACAATGGAGAATCTGGTGTAATTCCAAATCAACCTGAAAATCCCGACTTAAAATGGGAAGAAAGTGAAACTTTGGATATTGGCCTTAAATCTACATTTTTAAATGGTAGAGTAACATTTAATGCATCTTATTTCCAAAAAACCACTAGAGATTTATTATTGAATCAGGTCTTACCACCACAAACAGGTTTTACCAGTATCAGTAGAAATATTGGTGAAATGGAAAATACAGGTTGGGAGTTTGAGTTGAACACCGTAAATGTTAGAAAAGAAAACTTCACGTGGAGAACTAACTTCAACTTAACCTCTATTAAAAACAAGGTGTTGCGATTAAACGAAGATGCAGCTACTGATACACAGGGTAGACGAATTATAGACGGACCTATTCAAAG
>CALBVX010000171.1 GCA_937969515.1 uncultured Croceitalea sp.
ACTTAAAAAAGTAAATATTACTATGGGGCTCTCCTTACAAAATACAGCCCTCGCAAGCTTTTTTGAAGCACTTTTTGAACTACATATCAATAAAAGTAAAAATGGATTTTTTTACCAAGACTTTCTCAAGTTTTTATCGAATCCATATACCGCAACACTATTTACTGAAGGAGTCATTGATTACTCCAAAAAACTACAAGAAAAGATACACAACAACTGGGTCTTCTTGAGCCTAAATCAAATATTAGCTGCGTTACCCACACATCAAAAGTTGATTTCCAAGATTTTTCTCGACTGCGTTAACGGGCGAGACCTTTTAAAAACTCATCAATATACTATTGAATTGCTAAAAGAAAAAATTAGTGAAAGAAACAGCTTTTATGACTTGGAACAGCTTTATCACTTCTATAGAATAACAAACCAAATTGAAGCCCATTTAGACGCCTTTAAATTTGGGATGGACTTAAAAGCCCTTAAGAATCTGTTCTTTGAATTATTAAGTAAAGAAACCTTAGATTTTAGAGGAGATGCAATGGAAGGTCTACAGATAATGGGAATGCTGGAGAGCCGGGTTTTGGACTTTGAAACCGTAATTATAACCTCGGTCAATGAAGGTATACTACCATCAGGCAAAAGTAATAACTCTTTTATTCCGTATGATGTGAAACAAGAGTTCGGTTTACCAACCTATAAAGAAAAAGATGCCATTTATACCTATCATTTTTATCGTATTCTACAGAGAGCGAAAAACGTATATCTTATTTACAATACGGAACCTGATGTTCTAGAAGGTGGTGAAAAAAGTAGATTTATCAATCAACTTTTAACAGATGAAAACATAAACAAATTTATTATCCACAGTATTGCCTCTTCAAAGGTAAAATCGAATATACCCAGAGAAGTGGTTATAAATAAATCTCCATTGCTACTAGAGCAGTTACAGGTACTTGCCGCCAAAGGGTTTTCACCTACATCACTGACCAACTACATCAGAAACCCGATTGAATTCTATCGAAATAATATCCTCAAAATAGATACTCTTAATGAAGTAGAGGAAAGTATAGCGCTTAATACTTTCGGTACTATTATACACGATGCCCTAGAAGATCTGTATTCAAACTTTGTTACTCAAAGACTGACACAAGACATGCTTTTAGATGCAAAGCAAAAAGTGCCATCAGTTGTTCAGCGTCATTTTAACAAAAGTCATTCAGAGGCTGATTTGACCAAAGGAAAAAACCTTATTATCTATAACGTCATCATAAAATATGTTGCAGATTTTATTGCATACGAAATAGAACAACTGAAAAAACATCAAATAAGATTATTGGGCGTTGAACTGAATCTTAGGTTGGAATTGAACATCCCAGAATTGGCCTTTCCGGTAGTTCTAAAAGGTAAAATAGATCGGATTGATGAAATAGATGGCCAACTAAGAATACTTGATTATAAAACAGGTACTGTCAACCCCAGTGAAGTAGAACTTATGGAATGGGATAGTATTGTAACAGATAAAAAGTTTAGCAAGGCATTTCAACTATTATGTTACTCACTAATGTATCGTAGAAAAGAAAAGAAAGCCTCGTTTGAAGCTGGCATCATCTCCATAAAAAAAATAAGTGCCGGTGTATTTCGTTTCGCAACTAAATCATCAACAAGAGGCCCTAAAGAACATACAATAGATTCTGATGTGCTTTCAGTCTTTGAATCACGTTTAAAACAACTTATCCTGGAAATATTTAATCCTGAGGTTCCGTTTACAGATAAAGAATATTGACTATTTTAAATCGGGCCGAGTTGGTCTAACTTCAATTTTACTAGGTAAGGTTCTTGGATGCATGTTTAATAGGTCGACTACCAATTTTCCAATATCCTCAGGTTGAATTTTCCATGCATCCTTAGCAGAAGGTTCGTTATCATTAAAATAAGTTGATACGGAACCAGGCATAATTGTACTCACCTTAATGCCATACTTTCTCAAATCTAACATTACGGCCTGGGTGAAACCTACAACTCCGAACTTTGTTGCATTATACCCCGCACCCTGGGCAAAAAAATTGGTGCCTGCTAAACTTGCAAGGGTCATATAGTAACCCTCTGTAACTTTTAGAGCCTCAACGGAAGCCTTTAAGGTATGAAAGACGCCTGTTAAATTGGTGTCTATCATTTGTTTCCAGCTATCTTCTTCCATTTGGTCCACCGGAGCAAAATGACCTACCCCTGCATTCGCCAAGACCACGTCTAATCTACCCCATTTATCTAAAATAGTGCTTATCACAGCTTTTTCGTCCTCTAGAACAGTAACATCTGAACTTAAGGGCAGAACATAGTCTTCATGTTCTAAAGTCTTGGCAGCCTCTATAACCGTCTCTAAATTTCGGCCACTTATTGCAACTTTCATTCCTTGCTCGAGCAAACTCTTGGCAACACCCAAGCCAATTCCTTTACTACCTCCTGTGATATAGGCAACTTTATCTTTTAACATCTTTAATCATTTATTACAAAAATAGTATCATACTTCTGAAGAAATGACTCATTGTGATAGATTAACTTCCTTTTAGTAAAATCTTAAATTGTTAAAAGTCCGGTTTATAATCGGTTGGAGGTCTTTTTCTTTTTAAGTGAATCTTGTATGATAGGAATTACTAAAATCAACATATACACAAAAGCGAATCCGGCCAAACCTAAACAAAGACCTAGAATAAGATTTATTGTAGTATCATTCATATTACTGCGATTGATTGTTGTACTACATTGGACACCAATCACTTAGAAAAGTCACTTTTCTATATATCTTTATCAAAAAAGCCTCCACATCTGTGAAGGCTTATATTTACTGAGTGGAGAATACCGGAGTCGAACCGGTGACCTCTTGCCTGCCAGTTTCCAAATTAACATTCTTCTAAAATCAAAAAATCCTTTTATTTGTCTTATTTTCAATGTGTTACATTATTTTTCATAAACTTTGAAATCATTTAATATCATCTGATTCCAGAAAAAAGTGTGCACAAACTGTGCATTTTTATTCCTAACTTGATATAAATAAAGCATCAAAATTGGCAAAAGTTAGGCTCATTTTAGACACTCGAAAAACATCGAAAAGTTCCAATTCGGAACTTTTCCCGATTGCATTACGAGTCTATCATATCAAACCGAGAATGATTCGTTTGCCATATCATACTTCCAAAATCGGTTGGAATAAAAAAGAGCAAAGTTTAAAAAAATCACCAGCCATAAATAAAGCTTTAGATTGTGATAGCATTAATCGAGTATTATACAATAAACTTCATGATGCTAGAAGTCTTATTCATGAATTGGGAGACGGAATTCAATATATGGATGTTGATGTTCTGGTGAATGAAATAAAAAACAAATGGCAAGATAAAATAAGTCCGCAGCTTAAGAGTAAAATGTCTAACGGTTTAATGCTATCGGATTGGGGCAAAGTGATTATTGAACGTAAAAGAAAGTTAAACAAACCCGGGTCGGCAGAATGGTATCACTATGCCATAAAGGATTTTATAAAATTCAATAACAATAAAGACCTACCCTTAGACCAATTAAGCGTTAGTATATTAAAGGACTTTGAGATTTACAAAGAAAGTAAAGGGCTAAAACCCAATGGAATTAATTCACATATTAGAGCATTAAGAGCTTTGTTCAATGCTGCGCTTTATGAAGATAAAATAGATGTAGTAAAAAATCCATTTAAACGCTACAAAATACCTTCTTCAAACCCTACCAAGAAAAGAGCTATCCCAAAAGAAACCTTCTTGAAAATTAGGACTGTAACTTATCCTGAAGGTTCTGCATTATGGCACACAAAAAATTATGCTTTGATTATGTTCAATTGTAGGGGAATGAACCTTATCGATTTAGTAAAGCTTAAAAAATCAAATATTAATCAGGATAGACTGTTTTATGGCAGAAGTAAAACTGGAGACCCTCTATCGGTAAAACTTACACCAGAACTAAATCAAATTCTGAGTTATTATTTAAAACAAGAATATAATGATGGTTTCTTATTTCCATCGAACTATGATGGAAGCACTTTACATCATGAAAAATATAAAACCATTAGAAGACGGGTTAATCAGAGATTAAAACAAATTGCCAATGATGCTGGTATAAGTGAGCATTTTACCACTTATTCAATACGCCATTCATGGGCGACAATCGCAAAGCATATGGGTATCTCTACTGCGATTATTAGCGAAGGTTTAGGTCATAGTTCTTTGAAAACAACTGAAATCTATTTAAAACGTTTTGATAATGACACCTTAGATGAAGCCAACGAACTTATTGTAGCATAATTATTTTACCGCGCTCAGTAGTATTAGATTTGGTAAGATTGGGGCTTGCATCACGAAACAGTGTTTCGCTCGCTTTTTATTTTAAATGTTGAAGGATAACCTTTAGCCTAAAATGTATTTGTCCCATTTCTTACCGGAAAACTTAGTGTAGGATCCTGTTTCAATTTTATAGTGTTCCGATAGATAAGCGTAAAGTAAAATTGAAATAGGGCACTCCTACTTTTGATGTTTTAATCAACATTTTTCTTTGCAACCATCGGGAGCAAAGCAAGATTTTCATGACAATGACACATCTTGAATTGCTGTACTACAGCAAAAAAAATTCATAATGCAAATTCTAAGAAGGGCTGCCGTTAATTCTGTTTTTTACTAAAAAATTAATTGGTTTTCAGTGCGTTAAGACCGTTCTTACTAAAAAACTAAGGTTTAGCAATTTTTTGATGTTGTTAAATATCTGAAAAACAAATAATTATAAAACATAACCTGCGCCAGCAGGTTATCCTCTTGCTTCTTCCGAACTTTTCCAAAGCCAAGCTAAGATTGGTGATATATATTTAAAAAATATAAGCTTTGATTTAATTCTTCTAGAACTTTTCTAGACAACTTTCCCTAATGAACGTAGACCCTAACGAAACTATTAAAAGAGACCATGAATGGGACTCACATAAAATAGGTCTATTTATTCCATAAAATAGTCTTTTAAAACGCCCGTTTTATTTAACTAAAAATAACTATCAATTTTTATGGAAAGTCACACATGATAACTAAAGTTCTTTGCTGAAATAGGCCGAAGGCGAAGTTCCCATTAAACTCCTAAACGCCTTATTAAATGTGGTTTTAGAATTAAAACCCGCTTCTTGTGCCAATCCAAAAAATGTTAGTTCCTTTGCCTTATCAGTTTTAGCTATGTCTATAAACTCCTTTATCCTGTAATAGTTGACAAAATCGAAGAAATTCATACCAATACGTTCGTTCAAAAGGCGTGCTAATTCAGGGTTGCTAATGCCTAGCATTGTGGCGAGTTCGGCCTTCATTAATTTGGTTTTCAAGTAGGGTTTTTTTGCCATCATCATTCGCTCAAGCTGTGTTTTTAAATGGTCTAAATCTTTATGGCTCAATTTAGACTGGCTATACTTCTGTGAGAGATTCAATGATTCTATTCGATATAATTCTGGTGCAATCATACCATAATATGCTATAAAAAGAATGATAAAAGCAATGCCTAACCAAATAAATTTACGCGTTTCTCGCTCCAAGCTTTCTGGCCCCAAAAGGCTAATGAAGTACATACTCACCCAAACCAAAAGACAAACCCCTACAGCAATCAAGAAATTGAAAAAGAACTGCGTTTTTATTGTATAGCTAAACTCATTTTTAAGGTTATTCTTAAAGCTTAAAAACTGTCTTAAACTCAAAACCCAATACGTACAATTGAAGGTGAGGCCAATACCTACCAAAATATCAACTACGGTGTATAATTCCCCTCTTTGTATTCTTGCGACAATCACTTCATCCGAAGGTATCATAAAATAAAAGACCACAAATAAGATGTATGCCAACCCTGGAATATAATGAACTAAATCCCTAACCATAAAACGTTGGTTGGTAAGTGATGATTTAGTGAAAAGAAATACGGTTGCCCCAAAAAGTAAGATGGCGAATTCAGAAACCGTAATTAACCGAAAATTATCTCCAAACAATTTAGATATATATAATACCCGACCTAGCAACCCTATAAAAAGGACTAAAATTAGAAATGCTATGTACCCATTTACATTTTTTCGATTCTTTGCCGAAAACAGATAAACCCCTAATAAGAATAGGCTTTGAAAAAAGCCGAAGTAGACCAACTGATTTAAAAGTGTTTGCATATTTTAAAGTAAGCCGGCAAGCAACGGTTACCTGCCAGCTTTGTTTATTATTTGATTATAAATTGGTTCACGTTCTGGATTCCCTCGTAGCCCATTTTCATACTTTCTTTAGCGAAGGCATCAAAAGCCGCTCTATCATTCCACTCTGTCAATACCAAATAATCTGGTTTATACATGTAACCTACAGAAGACATTGTATCATTCAATTCCAACAATACTTTTCCGCCCTTGCTTTTAGCTTTTTTGAGCCATTCTTTTTTGAAGTTCATAAAAGTGCTAGCATCCTCTTTCCAATAGGCGGTCGCCACAAGTACTTTTTCTGGATTTATATCAAAAAAAGTATCCTCTTTCATCTCGTAAAAGGCAAGGTAGAACGATGACCACATAGCTCTTCTTTGTTCGTGAAAATCTGGCACTACAGTAGTTATTTCATTTAGGAACTTTTTTCTGCTCGCCAAATCGGTCCATTTACCAAAAACGAAGGAACCCGGTTGTATGCCCCCTTGTGTAGTTTCTACAATGGAAAGGATAGGCTGTGGTTGGTATCCCGTTTTAAGGGCGAATGTAAATGCTGTTTCTTTATATCTGGGGAATAATTTGGAAAAATCTGGTTTTCCAGTGAATAAAAGGATGTCTAACACCTCTCCCTTTTTAAATTCCAATCTCTTGGTTTCTTCTTGAGCGTTTACAATTAATCCACCAAAAAAAAGGATTGCTAATACTACTGTACTTTTTAATTTTTTCATACTAAATATCTTAAGTTTAAAATTCATGTGGCTAATGTAGAATGCGTCCCATAACCCACAAAAGAAAACGAGTTGATATAGGTGCGCATACGGTATACGTTCTTGTTTTAAAGGTGTCTCAGCAGTTTTAGAACAAATATGTACATGTCTAACATGAATGTAAAATCACGTTCACCTAAGAAAAATCAAGTGTGATTTTGAGATTAAATCGATTTTAAAAAGGGGAGTAGATTGTCTTTGTAATTGTTTCCAATCGGGATTTCCATTCTTCCGATTTCAACATCATTTTTGGTGTAGGCGGTAATTTTTTCGCTGTTCACAATATAGGAACGGTGCAAACGAATAAACCGATTATCCAATCGCTTTTCAAAAGCGGAGATACTTTCTTTTACGGTTAAGGGTTCTTCTTCTCGAAAGTGTATTTTAATGTAATCCTTTAGACTTTCGGCATACAAAATAGTATCAAAAACAACCTTAATCTGTTTTTTGGCTTTGTTTACAAAGAGGTAATCGCTTTTATTAGTGGTAGTATCATTAGAGTTACTTACTTCAGTCTTTTCTACCTGTTTTAAAAATTTCTGAATTGCCTGAAAAAATCGTTCAAAGAAAATCGGTTTTAATAGATAGTCCAGCGCGTTGAGTTCAAAACCGTCAACTGCATAAGCTCGATAAGCAGTTGTGAAAATTACTTCGGGTTTATGAGCCAGATTTTTAAAAAAATCTGTGCCTTTTAGTACTGGCATTTCAATATCAAGGAATAAAAGGTCAACCTTATTTTTGCTTAAAATGGCACTTGCATCGATAGCACTTGGGCAGGAAGCTACGAGTTCAAAATCCGGAATTTTTTCGAGGTAGCCTTCAAGTAACTCTCTAGCCAATGGTTCATCATCTATAATTACACATTGGTAACTCATGCCACTGCTAATTTAAGATTAGCGGAAAATGTGCTTTTACCATTCTTAATAACGAGGTCATAGGCCTTTGGATATAAAAGTTC
Organism: uncultured Croceitalea sp.; assembly: GCA_937969515.1. GTDB lineage: Bacteria > Bacteroidota > Bacteroidia > Flavobacteriales > Flavobacteriaceae > Croceitalea > Croceitalea marina. The sequence goes on from CALBVX010000171.1 coordinate 7,928, forward strand.
TAACTGTTTTTTTATGTTTTGAAGTCCTATGGACTCTTTGTCATCCAATTCCTCGGTAACAGCGGGTTTACTATTTTCAACTTTGAAAAGAAGTTCTTCTCCTTCCTTGGAAATAGTGATATTAATGCGGGCCTGATTTATCTCATTAGCAACACCGTGTTTAAAAGCATTTTCCACAAAAGTGAGCAAAAGTAGCGGAGCTATTCTTTCTTGACCCGTTACATCTTTGCAAAATTCAATTTTCACCCTATCCGCATAGCGTATTTTTTCTAAGGACAAATAGTTTTCAATAAGCTCAATTTCTTTTTCCAAAGAAACATAAGATTCATTGCAGCGATATAGAATGTAGTCTAAAATTTCAGATAGCTTGCGAATTACTTTTGGAGTATCTTCAGATTTCTTTAAGGCCAACACATATAGATTGTTCAGCGTATTGAACAAAAAATGTGGATTTAATTGATTTTTCAATGCGGCCAGTTCCGCCGTTTTCTTCTGCTCGTTCAACTTTAGTAATTGCTGCTTTTCCGTAGATAGCTTTAAAACCAAAATCAGAAAAGTAGGATAGAGCAAGTACAATGATTTGGAAACGAATTCACCGAAATTTAAAAAGCGGCCGAAAAACGAAGGGTCTTCAAAACGCTTGATATAATTCACATAAGTTGCTGGAAATGATGGTTCAAAAAAGTGAATGAAAATAAGGTTGCAAATCGCGTAGAATGAAAAGAGCACCAATGTAACGCCTGCGACAAATGCACTTGTTTTTCCTCTATTCAAAAGTTTCGGGATTAAAAACTCAACAATAACAAAAGCCATTGCAATTTGAAGTGCTACCCTGATACTAAAAGTCACAGCCAATTCATAGGTGCTTGTGTAATACCAACTTGAAGTTGATGCGGAGAAAGCAAAAATCAAAAATGCAAATACCAAGTACTTGTACTTTGAAATTTCCAAAAAATGCTGTACTCGTTGCCACATAGGTAGTTACTTCTGAATATAAAGGTACAAATCTATACAGGGGCTCTTTTAAATAAACGACGAAAAGCGTTTAAGCGATGCCAAAAACTCTCTTTTTGCAGACCAAAATATTCAACCCCATCTGCCTAGTATTTAACATCCTTAACTAGCTCTGTATCCTCATTGTTAGAACTGTGCCGCTTCTACCTCTAGCTTCACTTAAAATTTAATTTTTTTACGATGAAGCATTTTCTAAAGTCTTACTTTTTAATAGTATCTCAAAAGAGTTCAAAATTCCTTTTTTTGTTGATTTTCATGGTGTTTTCTTTTTCCAGTTTTGCCCAAAAAGGAAACATTACGGGTTCCGTATTGGATAAAACTACGCAAGAACCTATTCCATATGCCAATGTTATTTTAAAGTCAGGCGATAATATCGTTACAGGTGGAATCACTACTGAAAACGGTAGTTTCAGTATCGACGATGTCCTATTTGGAACCTATAATTTTGAAGTCCAATTTATCGGATACAAGACTGAGAACCAAACACTAACCCTTGACAAAAACCATAAAAAACTAAGCTTGGGAGCTATAGGTATTGAAGAAGATGCTGTGGCATTGGAAGCTGTCGAAGTAACGGCGGAACGCTCTACCATAGAACAAAAAATTGATAGAAAGGTTATCAATGTTGGTAAAGACCTCACTACTGCAGGAGCGTCTGCCAGCGATATTATGGGGAATATACCATCGGTTAGTATTACTCAAGATGGCGAATTGTCTTTACGTGGCAATGAAAATGTGCGTGTGCTCGTAGATGGTAAACCTACCAATATTAGTTCTAGCGAGCTTTTGCAACAAATACCTTCTACCTCTATAAAAACCATCGAACTGATTACCAATCCATCAGCAAAATACAATCCTGAGGGAATGAGTGGAATCATTAATATCACCCTAAAAAAGAATACCAATTTAGGGTTTAATGGTTCTATAAATGGCGGTTTCACCTACGGAGAACGTGCGCGATATAATAATTCCCTTAGCCTAAACTATAGAAATGGAAAAGCGAATTTTTACGGGAGTTATGGAAACAGATTTGGAGAGGGAGTGACCAACGGATTCATTAACAGAACTGTAGAACGTACTGGGCAAGATATTTTAAGTGTTGCGGACCGTACATCGCACTTGTTCAAATTTGGAGTTGATTATTATATCAATGATAAGAACACTTTATCGGTTTACACCAACCAGAATTTCTTTGATGCAATTTTAGATGCTGAGCGAAACATTTCATTTTTAAACACTCCGGATGCCAATTTCAATCAATTTGATTTGACCGATAGAGATAATACAAATGCATCTTACAATGTTGATTTTAAGCATGATTTTTCAAAAGAAGGCCATTCCATTGAGCTGGAAGTTGATTACAACACCTTAAAAAGCGATACCAATAACGATTTTGATTTTACTGGAAACACACCCTTGGTAAATTATGATGAGTTTATCGATGATGCTCGAACCAACACCACAATAAATCTGGATTATGTGAATACGCTTTCTGATAATACAACTCTAGAAATTGGCTTGGAAACCCGTTTGAGACGTACAGAAAACACATATACTACGGACCGCATCGATTTTAGTAATTCAGATTTTAGGTATGACCGGGATATCCATTCCTTTTACACCACTTTTAGCCAAAACTTAGGAAAATGGCAATATAATCTTGGAATACGATTAGAGGACTATAACGTGGACACACAGTTTAATGAAGTCTCAGAGGTACCATTTAATTTTACCGATAAACTCTTTAATATTTATCCTTCAGGTTTCTTAAAATATAGCCCTAGCGAGGAGAGCAAAAACTCATATCAGGTAAGTTTTAGCCGAAGAATTGATCGCCCTTCTTTAAATCAGATTAACCCTATACGTCAATTAAGTACTCCCCAAGTTATTATTACTGGAAACCCAAGTTTGGTTCCCCAATTCACCAATTCTGTAGAACTAAATTATAGCAGAAAACTAGAAAAAGGCAACTTTACATTTGGTGGTTTCTACAGAAGAATTAGTGACGAGATTAATAGAAGGGGCTTTTTTGATGAAGACAACCCTACGGTCTTAATTATCGACTATGATAATTTTGATAGTAACGATGCCTATGGTTTGGAATTATCCGCTAGTTACCGTCCTACCAATTGGTGGAGCCTAAATGGAAGTTTTGATGTGTATTCTAGAACTCAAAAAGGCTTTATTGAAGGTTCATCTGTAGAAGTAAATAACACTTTAATGAACACTAAGCTCAACAACAGTTTTAAAGCCACAAAGGATTTGACTTTCCAGTTATTTGCGTTCTACAACGGCAGACAAAGCATCCTACAATATGATATAAAGGACAACTTTTTTATGAATGCTGGTGCCCGCTACAATTTTGCCAAAGGCAAGGGAACATTAAGCCTAAACTTCAATGATATTTTTAGAACACAACGCTTTGCTTTTGAAACCTTTAGAACCATAATTCAGGAAGGACAATTTAAAACAGATTCCCGTTCTGTTTATTTAGGCTTGGCGTACCGTTTTGGAAGTGGCAAAAACAAAAGTATAAAACGGAAAAAAAGAGATAAAAACGAGAAGGCAGATAAACTTTTGTAAAAAGTATCTTATGAAAAATTTGGATTATTGTTTTGTAAGATGCTCCTTATTCATGGCATTATGCTATGAGTAGGGAGTTTTTATACAATTAGATTTTTATACCAGGTGCTTAGAAGCGCTACCAATCTGGCGTGTAAATCAGAAATTCTTTAGGTATATCTACTTTCTCATACCTGATACTGTTATCTTCATCTCCAAATTCTAAATAATCATCGGTGCTTTTCTTTAATCTATTTTTTAAAAACCCACCTCCTTGAGCAGTTTCTAAATAGGTTTGTATCATTAACTCCCCTTTTGAATACCTATAAACGCCCATGGCAGCCTTTTTAGGGTTTAAAGAATTAAGACTAATATCATCGTAACTAAAAAACTCACCTACTTTGCCATCAGCATAGAATTTTAAAAAGTACTTATTAATTTCTTTCAAATATGTGCTGTCCTTACCATCAATATTTAACACAGAGATTAACTTGTATATTTTAGTTGTATCAATAATTTTATAGACTTCATTATTGGTATTTCTGTTCATCGTGAATTTACAACAGGTGAATCGCTTGCGGCCAAAATCGTTTCGGTGCGTAACACAACTTGCTGTCATCAATATCAGAGTCAGAATTACACCTATTCTAAGTTTAAGATTCATAGCTTTTCATATAAAAAATTAAATACAAAGACCACCTAAATACAATAGGTGGCCTTTTTTTGGCACTAATAATTATCGACGTTACATTCCCTCAATAGAATCTAATTTTGTTGTCACGATTTCAGAAATCTTATTTAACATCTCGCTGTTTTTGTACAATTCCCCATAGGTGCGCACAGTATCGATATAATCTTTGGTTTCTTTGTACATTTTATTTCTATTATACACCATAGCGACATACTCCGCATAGTAAAAATCATTTTTGGCATTAGCTCCATATTCAATAGCTTTTTCAAGATACTCCAAGGCTTTTTCATAATCTTGCTTTGAGTAATACATCACAGACATAAACTCATAGCCTTTAGGTAAATTTGGAATGAGCTCAGTACTCTTTTTATAGCACTCCAAGGCCTTGTCAAATTCTCCATTATAATAATAGGCCATACCTAAAGACCAGATGGCCGCAGCGCTATCTGGGTACATATCCACTACTTTTTGAAAATACTCTTGTGCTTTGGGATAATTCTCTTCTACCAGCAGATAAAACTCTGCCTGCATAATATCCCGTTCAGATTTTAGATTTGATTTTTTGGATAATTCATAAGCCTGGGTAACCTTTTCCTTATATTTTTCTGGGTCTTGTTCGTAAAACCCTCCCATTAAAAAACCACTCGGATACGAAGGGTCTAACTTCATTACTTTTGCTGCTTTCTTTTCAAATTCGTCCTTATCACCATAGAAAAAGAAATTTTTTTCTAAATCGTTAAAAAGTTGGTGAACTTCTGGTACTTTGGAATCTACAGCAAGTGTAAATCCATGTGTGTTTAAATCTTTTGGAGCATATTCTTCTACAAACTCGTCTTCAATCTCGCGTTCTGTTCTTGGCGATTGACAACAAAAAAAAGTCGCTGAAACGGCTACAAGAACAACATTTTTTAGGATACTCATGTTTTTGATTTTAATTGATTAAAAATTGATAGATTGTATTATAAATAGTTATCAGATGTTTAATAGACATCTGATGTTAGGATGTCAACATGTCTTAATAATAGTGATTCATACTTACTCAACATGAGAAATATTATCTATCGTAAAGCCATTGTTGAATTTGATATTCGAAAGTTTTTGGGTAATACTTGGACTGGTATTATAAGTCCCATCTTTTTTGGGTAAGTAATAGTCTCTACTTTTAGCAAGTTTCTGTCCTCCAACCATTTCATAAGTATACTCCGCTAAGATTACAGGTGCATTAATACTTAGAAAAGGCAATGAAAAATAGAATCGGTCTATTAATAGAGTTTCAGGGTTTATATAAAGAATATAAATATCATTTTCCGCTTTTCCAGTAGTGGTAGCATCATAAGTAACTTGTAACTTGGTATAGGTAATATTATTATGTACTTCTGTGTCTAAAAATTTAGCTATGGTACCAGGGTCATTTAGTTTATAGGGCATTACAAACCAAAAATAATTGGCGCGCCGCACAAATTCTGCTATGGCTATGGTTCTTTCCTTTTCTATGGTATCGCCATTAAGTGTCATCGTAGTGTTTTCACCATTAAAAAGATGTGTTACAATACCTTTTTCGGTTGGCACAGTATTAATTTCATGACGGGCGTAATTCCCAAATGAAACCTCCCCATCAAATATGTAACGTTCTGTAGAAATATCGGCTTTACCTTCCGGAATGGTATATTCATAATGGTATTCTACATCATTTTTACTGCGTAGATGATTCCATCCGCCATGTGC
>CALBVX010000172.1 GCA_937969515.1 uncultured Croceitalea sp.
GAAACCAATGAAGAAATTCAAAAAATAGCGCAAGAAGTTTCTCCCCTATTATCAGAATTCAGTAATGATATCACACTAAATGAAGAGTTGTTCAAACGTGTGAAAACAGTTTATGATCAACGTGAAAAATTAAATTTAACCGTTGAAGAAACCACACTTTTAAGTAAGCGATACAAAAGTTTTAGTCGCAACGGAGCCAACTTAGCTGAAGACAAAAAGAAACGCCTCCGTGAAATCGATGCAAAACTTGCCAAGCTCAAATTAAAATTTGGTGAAAACATTTTAGCGGAGACCAACAAATATCAAATGCACCTTACCAATGAATCAGATTTGGACGGACTGCCCGAAGGTGCGAAAGAAGCCGCTGCGCAATTGGCCAAATCAAAAGAAAAAGATGGGTGGCTGATCACCTTAGATTACCCAAGCTATATTCCCTTTATGAAATATGCTAAAAATCGTCAACTTCGAAGAGAGCTTTCTATGGCTTTTGGCAGTAAGGCATTCAAAAATGATGTACTTGACAATCAAGAGAATGTGCTAAAAATTGCCAATTTAAGGCACGAACGCGCCAATTTGTTAGGGTACAAAACTCACGCCCATTTTATTTTGGAAGAACGTATGGCAGAAACTCCAGAAAAAGTAACTTCTTTTTTAGATGAATTGCTCACTAAAGCAAAGCCAGCGGCTCAAAATGAATTTAACGAACTCGAACAATTCGCTAAAGATTTAGATGGAATTGAACGTTTACAAAAATGGGATGGCGCTTATTATTCTGAAAAGCTCAAACAAAAACTTTTTAATCTTGATGATGAAAAGCTCAAACCTTATTTTAAGCTTGAAAATGTCATAGCGGGGGTATTTAAAGTGGCCGAAAAATTATTCGGGCTAACTTTTAAAGAGGTTTTTGATGTAGACAAGTATCATGAAGAAGTAAAGACTTATGAGGTTTATGATGAAAATAACAACTTTATCTCCCTTTTTTATGCAGATTTTCATCCAAGACCGGGCAAACGAGGTGGCGCGTGGATGACTTCTTTTAAGTCACAGTTTAGAAAAAACGGAGAAGATAGCAGACCCCATATTTCAAATGTTTGCAACTTCACACCCTCAACGGCAACAAAGCCATCTTTATTGACCTTTACTGAAGTAACCACCCTCTTTCATGAATTTGGTCACGGATTGCATGGCATGTTGGCAAATACAACTTACCCAAGCCTTTCGGGAACATCGGTTTATTGGGATTTTGTTGAGCTCCCTAGTCAGGTACTGGAAAATTGGTGCTATGAAAAAGAGGCACTGGAACTCTTCGCTACACACTATGAAACAGGTGAGTTAATACCGATGGAATTGGTTCAAAAAATAAAAGCATCTGCTACTTTTCAAGAAGGCATGGCCACACTGCGCCAAATCAGTTTTGGAAAGTTGGATATGGAATGGCATGCAAAAAATCCTTCTGAAATAAAGGATGTTAAAGCCTTTGAGAACAAAGCTTTCGAAGGAACCCAGTTATACCCAGATACACCAGAAACGTGCATGAGCACGGCATTTGCACATATTTTTCAGGGTGGATACTCCTCCGGTTATTATAGTTACAAATGGGCAGAAGTTTTAGATGCTGATGCCTTCGCCTATTTTAAGGAGCACGGCATTTTTAATAAGGCGATCGCTACAAAGTTCAAAGAGCATGTACTCTCAAAAGGCGGGACTGAAAACCCAATGACCTTATACAAGCGTTTCAGGGGTTCTGAACCAAAGATTGAAGCTTTGTTAGAAAGGGCAGGCCTACTAAGTGTTTAAAACTTATATTGTTAACACTTACCTAAAATTTAAGACTGTGAACATTCTGTGATTTCTTTACGAGTCATTTGTTTTAAAATGACTGTTTAATCAATTACATTTGAATCTCCAATGAAAAATATGCCAGCACACGAACTTCATCCGGAAACTTGGGTCGATCAATACGCTGATTATCTTTTTAATTATGCCGTATCCAGAGTCAGCGACTCAGAAATTGCCAAAGACTTGGTACAAGAAACCTTTTTTGCCGGGCTAAAATCTGCAAAAAATTATAAGGGCGATGCTGCGGAACGCACATGGTTGATTGCCATTCTCAAAAGAAAAGTAATCGATCATTATAGAAAAATCAATTCTAAAAAAGGTAAGGCTGAAGTGCGAATGAACTATAACAGCTCAAGTGAAGAAAGTGAGGGCGATTGGCTAGAGGAGCGTGTTGCGGATCCTTTTAGTAAGGGTGGAGATGATACAATTGAAAATGAAGAACTGGGTCTGGCCATACAAGATTGCCTTTCAAAATTACCCAAAAAACAGTCTTTGGTATTCACCATGAAAACGATTCAAGGTATAAGCACGGAAGATATTTGTAATGAGTTGGGAATAAATCCGTCAAACCTTTGGGTAATGATCCATAGGGCCCGAACCGCCCTTATGGGATGTATGAATCAAAATTGGTTTTAAAATATGAAAATATCTTGCGATAAAGCGGCGGAAATTTGCACCAAAAGTCAGTATGAGGAAGCTTCTTGGTGGCAAGTTTTAAAGCTTAAACTTCACATATCATACTGCAAAAGCTGTGCAAAGTTCTCTGCTAAGAACGCGAAGTTCACCTCGTTATGTGAGTCAGCAAAATTAGAGGCTTTAAAAGAAAAGGATAAAGAGTCGATGAAAGAGGCGCTTAAAAAACAGTTATAGCATAGTTATCAATCCATTTCCGTTTTTTGAGCAATCGATTCTAAAGGCTTCTATTTTTAAATTTAGAATTGCTTGAGTTTTAAGAAGGAAATACCCATTCAGCATATAATTATCTCATAAATCGATCAGCGAAGAAATAGTGTTTAAACTTCAGTTAGCGTCCACTAATTCAAAATAACGTAGTTCATATTTCTGCTCGTATAGCTTACCTACCGTAAAATCTGAACTAAACATAGATTCGTAAACGGCATCTTTTGTGATTTCACCATTATCTGGCCCAATTTTGTCTTGAATCAGCATTTTAATTTCATCTTCAGCAAGCCCTTTTCTAATAAAACTATTGCTAAAGTCATGGGTTTTTACTTGTTCGTAGAATGCCTTCGTACATCTAAAGAGAAGTTGATTTCCATATAATTCATAGCCCTCTAAAGGAAGCGTATTGTTTGTTTCATCATTTCTAAGATAATAGGTAGTTCCATTTTTTTTTAGCACCAATAAAGGTGGAATTTGAGTGCTACTAGAAGCGCTATTTTCTGCGCTAAAACCAGTATAAGAAGAAAGGCTTTCCACAATACGCTTCGCAAAGTCGTAGCCAAAATCTGTTTTGTTAAAGGTGGAATCGTTTTGGACCACAAGTATTGAAGGGCAGTTTAGCGTAAAGCGATATTCATAGCCGTCGCTATTCGTTTCCGTAGTTCTTGCAATAAAAATATCTGACCTATCATTTAAAGAATCCCTCATACGATCATAAACCGCTTTTGTCTCATAAATCGATTTTAATTCTACCGGTCTGCCATGCTTACGAAGATCTCCGATTTCAAAAGTTTTAAAACTTCTGGCCAATTTTGCATCAATCAACTTATTAAACCTGTAGACGCGCAGTCCGCGATAACCACCACCCTCGCCAGGGAGATAGTTCATCCAACTTATTTTTAATTTTATTTTATCTTGATTTGTTTTTAAAACCTCACCATCATCAATCAAAACATAGGGTTTTTTATCATCTAGAATAAGGGCGTAGCCTTCTTCAGAAAGGTCAACATCTTTTAAAAAAGCTGACTTTCTACCAGATTTTAATTTTTCGACAGAGCCATTAATTTCTTTCTTTAATAATGATGTGCAACCCTTAACCAACAAAAATATGATTACGAGTACACTAAGAATTATCAATACGGTTTTTAGTTTCATTATTTTATTTATTGCGATAGTAAATTTTAATGTAATCCATTTTATAAGTACTTTCTTGCTTTTAAAAACTTCACCATTTTAGGATGGATTTCATGTCTTGGTAATTTACGGATGGGCTTTGTTCTTGCTCCATTTTTAGCTAGAAAGGAGACCATTTCGACATTATTTTGCATCACTGCCGCACAAATTGGGGTTCTTTTAAAGTTCATGATGGAACCTGACTTTATTTCAATATTCGCCCCTTCATCTAAAAGAAATTGTGTCAATTCTTTACTTCCTATTTCCACTGCGACTTGAAGAATACTTTTTCTATTGCCGCTAATGCGGTCAACTTGAGCCCCGAGACCAATTAGATATTTCATCATAGCTATATTTTCATTCTCACAGGCCGCCATTAGCGGTACTAAGCTCATAGCATTATCTGACTCAACAAAATTGATGTCGGCTCCATAGCGCAAAAGACAATCAATCAGCTCTTTGTTTTCTTTTGCAACTGCTATGGCCAAAGGAGAACCACCAATGGTTACAAAGTTAGGAGACACCCCTTTTCGCAAATAGTCTTCAATAGTATCTATATTGCCTGCATAGGAGGCTTGCCATATTTCACGATTTATATCTTTTAGCTCTTTCTGGGAGTAATTAGTCTTTTCTTGAGTTATCGCTACCGGTTGAATTGATTTTTCAGCTTCTTCCTTTTTGGTGACAGGCCAAAAAACAGAAACATCCTTATCGTGTTGATTAGATTTTAGATAGGCCAAACTTCTCTCAAAATACTTTTGTACCGATTTATCTAGATAGTCTTTATAATCTTGTACAGCTTCCTTTTTTTTAAGCGATAACGAGGCCATAGCGTAAGCGCTTATCTGCTCAGGTAGATAGCCTTGACTTTGCATTTGCCAGCCGAAACCATCACCTTGCCCCGATTGAAATTGAAACTTGGCATTAGCAATAAAGATTCCGAATCCGAAAGCAATTGCAGTAAGGTCCGTCAGGCATTCGTCATTTTCAAGTATACGATGCTCCCCCAATAATTTTTCATGTGCCAATTCATGACTTATGGTAGCAATTAGACTTTCAGGATGTTTCAATTGTCCTTTTTCAATTCTAATAATAGCCTTCCCTCCTTTTTTTTGAAAGGTACCTGCAGCACCGGTAGACCTTCCCATAATATCGGCCGAAGTGCTTAACAGGGTGCCATCATCCAAATAACGATTTTCTTCCGAATAAAACTCAAGTAAAACTTTTTCGTTAGAAATATTCATTACATCTAGGCAACGCTCAAAAACAAATAGGGCATCCGCTTTAGTACCATCAAAATCACGACCAAAAAAGTCTCTGGTTGGAGTTACCGTAGAAATATTAAGCAAAAAGGCTTCCCCAAGGCTTTCTTTTAAAAAAGTAAGGGATTCTTCCACCCAAAGCTGATCTTCGAGAGTAATCGGTAATTTTGGTTTTCTTTTCCAGAACATTTAACCACTAACTTTAAAAACGATATTTGCCCTACTACTTTTTAAATCCTTTAATACCTTTCGACCCTTCTGAATTCAAAAATCTATTAGTTTACTCCCTTTTTAAGGCAGTTCAATAAAATATTTTTCTTCTAAAGCCTCTTCTTGCCAAAAACCTTTTTCAAAAACCCAGTATGGGCGGTCTTGATATAGTGAACGATAATCTCCCCAAGAATATTGAAAGAAGTACTCTTCTTGTTTGTCTACAATAAAAACACGCCCGAAAAGATAGGCAGAGGTAGTTCCACTAACTCGACCAGTATGCAATTCTACCTTATCAACTGTAATTGAAGTACCCACAGGGATTTCTGCCATAATTTCCAATCCGGAATTCATTCCGAAACCCGTGCCGTCTTCGAGATGATAATTGTAGTCTTCATAAACCGTAGGAGTTGGGTATTTGAGAATCTGTGTTTTTACTTTGGTGGTGATTTTTTGTTTAGTAATTTCCTCAAAAGGTGCTTCATTGGAGACATCTCTCTTTTTGGTCCTAAAAACCAAATAAAATGACGTAATCACAATGCCAACTATCAGAACAAAGGTAATACTACAACCAACTACAATTTTCTTCATTTCTATCTTAAGCCAGGCCCACCAATAGTGGATTTCACAAACTTGTCAAACTCTTTTCTAAAAAGCGTTTTATCAATTCTATACCTAAGTGATGGACATTCATTCATTTATCTGTTTTACCACTCATATTCTAAACCTATTTGACCCACAATGCTATGGGCAACTAAAATTGATATTTTGGCTACTTTCTTCATAGTCTTACATTTGATCTAAAAGCTGCTGTTTTTTGGCTTGAAACTCTTCTTCCGAAATCAAGTCATCTTCAAAAAGCTCTTTTAATTCTTTTAATTTTGAACGAACATCTATTTTTTCAGGTTGTTTTTGCTCTTGCTGCTGCCCCATTGTGTTGCCCATATTCATTCCTGCGAACATGCCCATAGTAGCGCCAGCTGCTCCTTCATTTTTAGCTGCATCTCGCATCGCCTTTAATTTCTGAAGTTCTGCAAAATCTACCCCAGCAATGTTGGCCGCTTTAACATCTGCTTGTACATTGCTTATTTCGCCAATTCGTTGGTTGGTTTCTTGATCAAAAGAAGTTCCCTCTATTCTAAAGTCCAATAATTTAAATCCTAGGTCTTCAAAAATTTGAACCGACTTTGATTGCGCTTCTTTTGCGATCAACTCAATATTAGAATCTATTTCTGCATATGAAAATTTTGCGTTTGCCAAGTAGTTCGATATAGGTTGGGTTATTCTGGAAAGAAAAACCTCTTGCAGCTCATCAACAAAATAATCTAATTTACCGGCCAGAATATTTACGAAGAAGTTTTTAGGCTCGGTAATTCTAATAGAATAATTACCAAAACCCCTTAAATTTACTGGAAAACCATAAACCGGATCATTATAGGTTATCGGTATGCGCGTGCCCCAACGAATATTCAACATGTCAGACCTACGGTAAAACCAAATTCCCGTCTTATGCTCGCTTTCAAAAGCGTTCATAAACTTTTTAATGGTTGTCCAAAAAGGTTTGTTGCTCGTTTTTAAATCATGTATGCCTTCTTCTTCAAACACACCTTCGACCTTACCTTCATAAGTAAAAATACAGCCTTGGCCGGGTTGTAAAATTAGCTTTGACGCATTCTTCAACTCGTCTCCCCTATCTGTAAATTTGTAGAAAAGCTGAAAATCCCTTGGGTTCTCCCATTGGATTACCGAACGCATTTGATTTTTTAAATTCATACTTGTTAATTTAGAAGGATGGATTTTTTTTCTTAAAAATCGATATCGTCCGCTAGGTCCACGGCATCATTTTTATAATGTTCTTTCCAGTGTTTATCCCATTTATCGATTGCTCCAGAAACTTCTTTATAACGTTCCATATATTCAGGGCTGGTATGATGAAAATCAGAATTAGCGTAGCTACTATAATGCATACTCAACTGGCTCCAATCATGAAGGTTTAAACCATACTCTTCTAATACCGTAACCGCATCAATACCATGTTCAGAGGCAACGGACTGATGGCTAAAAATCTT
>CALBVX010000173.1 GCA_937969515.1 uncultured Croceitalea sp.
AGAGTTTGTGGTACTATTGGTTTTAAACTGTCCGACGAAGGAAGTAAAAACTTTTCGTCTTTATATTTCTTGAACATAGGTGTAAGGTCGTCAAAAAGTCTTTTCCCTACATAAATCTTGCGCTTTCTGTAAACCACATATTTTTGCAAATAATAAGCAACTGCTTCAGATTGGCAGAAATACTTCATAGAATCCGGAACTTTAAATCGCATTTCCTCTGCAATTCTAAAAAAGTGGTCAACCGCATTTCTGCTCGTAAGAATAATAGCTGTAAAATCGTTAAGATCAATCTTTTGCTCTCTAACAATTTTAGCGTTTACGCCCTCAACATGAATAAAAGGTCTAAAATCGACTTTTACCTTCTCTTTTTCAATCAAACGAGAATATGGAGAGTTATCCATTTTAGGTTCCGGTTGAGAGACCAAAATCGTTTTTACTTTCATAAGAATCAATCGTTTAGATAGCTTCCGATAAGCACTAAGGGTGCAATTTCGAGTGCGCAAAGGTACAAAATAAAATAGAAAATGTTGATTGAAATCAACTTTTGATGGTTTCGCAATGCATTGACCAGACCAATGCCATTAACGAAAAAAATACAGAAAATACTTATGTATACTACAGGTTTTGAGTCTTTTAATATGTAAGTTAAAATTATATTCGCTAGAAAGGCGATACAACTGCTATAGTTAAAGTAAGATACTTTATTAAAGATTAATCCTGTGACCAATTCATTGGCATCAAATACGAATCCGTTTGCCATTTGTATACCCATCTTAACAAGAAGATAACCGATTAAAATACCTAATGCCGCAAAAAAGACAACAGGGTAAGAACCAAATCCTTCTGAGGAGAAAATATTTTTGGACAAGAAAATAAATAAGGAAAAATTTACGAGCTGAAAAACCGTAAGCAATAAATGAAACCAGTTAAAGAGCTTTCCCTTTTTATTATAAAGGCTAACGTACTTGTTATTAAAAGGTAAAATGATAAAGTTAGAAAACATTCCTTTGAACAGATATTTGCTCAATGTCAACAGTAATAGACTACAGAAAATGACCAGGGTAATCCAATCTAAAGAATCCACGCTCCTGTAAATGATCTCCATTAGCGTTCAGCTTTATAAGTTTGACTACTAATTCCTGATTGAAGGCCATTCTCTGAAATAGAAAATTTAAGATAGCTCAAGTCTTCTAACTTAGAATCGGGTAGACTACAAGTAAAATAGGTCGTATCCCTTGCCTTTAGAAAAGTCGCTCCGCCTTCAATTGGTGTGTACTTTATATCTTTTGTCTCTTTTAGTTGTTTGTAAGGATTGAGATAGCCGACCCTAATATTTATTTTTTCTAAAGGAATAGCAACATCGTAAGGGTTATAAATTTTCAATGGCATATTCTTTTGCGAAAGTTGAATTACTTCGCTATCTGCATAACACCTAAGTTTTCTGAAAGATTCAAAATTTTCAATGAAAACACCTTTAAATACACCACCTTTAAGGTCTTGATATTCAAAATCACCTGTGTTCATGTAGAGCGATACATAGGCGACTTTTTTGCCTTGAACTTTGGATTCAGAAGCATCAATGGTATATTGGTTTTGTCTGTAATGAACATTATTCAATGAAAAGGTAGTTGTGCCTCCCGAATAGAATTGATACATCGGGGATCTGCGATAACTATTTTCAAATACAATAGGGATATCTCCAGCTTTTGATTTTAACTCGTTTACCCATTCTTTATTACCATGTGTTTCATAGACAATGGGGAAAAGAGGTTGGTAGGCGAGTCCGATACGACCTATTAAAAGTAGTACTAAACTTAGTATACTCAATCTGTACATCCATTTGCGGCTTTTAGCATTTTGTATAAGATAGTCATAAGCAAGTAAGGCCATAGGAATGCATATAACAATCACCCACTGAGTTTGGGTACGCCGCTGAAAACTGGATAGTAAAAAGAAAAGGATAATACCATAACTTAAAAAGAGCAGTGCCTTGTCAAAATCTCCATTAGCTTTTTTCTTAAAAAGCGCCCAGTAGGCAAAAGGAAAAATCAACCCAAAATTCAAGACGAGGTTAAGAATGTAACCAAGTGTAAACCCTTCAAAACTATAGGGTTGGTTAGGCCGTTCAAATAGATGGTATTTTATGGTTACAAAGTCATTATTATATAACCACGCAAAGTGCGGTAAATAGGCTAGCAAAGAAATAAAAACAGCTAACCAAGCATATTTGTTTCGAAGTAACTTTAAATTTGACAATAGAACAAAAAAGATGACCAAAACCGCGTGGTATTTACTATACATCAGACCTGCCATAACTAATCCCAGAAATACCGTGTTGCCCATTGAAGCTTTTACCAAAAATCTTTTATAAATCAATAAAAAGAGTGCCGTAAAAAATAAGAGTGGAGTATCGGGTAGTGTTAGAAAACCATAGACGTTCAACAAAGGCATTGCGAACATCATTAGAAAAAAATGGACAACGTAGTCTTTCTTTCGCTCGTCTTCTATGATATGCCATAATACTGCGAGGGTACCAATACCAAGAAAACAGCTCATTAGACGCACGCCTAGTTCTCCATTAAACAGAAAACTACTTAGTTTAATCAACAAGGCCACCATTGGTGGATGATCAAAATAGCCCCAGTCTAGATTTTGCGCGTAATACCAGTAATATGCTTCATCGTAGATAAGTTCCGTAAAAAAACTTTGAACCAAATTTAAAAGGAACAACGCCCCTAAAAGATATAAAAAAAGCTTTGGAAACTTCTGAGTCATTACATGCACTATTACCGCCGGCAAAGTTACGAATAATGCTTAGATGCAATTTTTACTATTACTTCAAATACCATTCATAAAAACTGGGCTGATAAAAAACACTATTTTTACTTTTTAATTTGAATGAATTGGCAGACGGACTTGTAATCATACCTACTTATAACGAGATTGAAAATATCGAGGCTATTGTAAGAGCTGTTTTTGACCTTAAAAAAGACTTTCATGTCTTAGTGGTAGACGACAACTCACCCGATGGTACTGCGCAAAATGTTGAAGAACTTCAAAAAGAGTTTTCTAACAGATTGTTTTTAGAGGTGCGAAAAGAAAAATCTGGCTTGGGAACCGCTTATATTCATGGCTTCAAGTGGGCAATCAAGAAGGGTTATGATTATATTTTTGAAATGGATGCCGATTTTTCGCACAAACCAAGTGATTTACAACGATTGCATCGCGCCTGTTTGAATGGTGCCGATGTTGCGGTAGGCTCTCGATATAAAAAAGGCGTCAATGTGGTAAACTGGCCACTTTTTAGAATTTTATTGTCTTATGGCGCATCTTTTTATGTGAAACTAATTACAGGGATGCGCGTACACGACCCTACTGCCGGTTTTATGTGTTATAAAAGGAGTGTTTTAGAGGCTATAGATTTAGATGCTGTGCGTTTTATAGGCTATGCTTTTCAAATTGAAATGAAATATAGAGCCTATTTGAAAAAGTTTAAAATAGAGGAAGTATCAATAATATTTACCGATCGAATTAATGGGGAATCAAAAATGAATTCCTCAATAATTAGGGAGGCTATTTTTGGAGTTATTGGTATGAAATTTAGAAGCATGTTCAATAAAAATAGTTTTAAATAATGGAGCGGATACTCATAAAAAATGCTAAGGTTGTTAATGAGGGTAAAGTGTTTGAGACCGATATACTTATTAAAGACGATTATATTGAAAAGATAGAGGCCGGACTATCAGACTCAAATGCAAAGACTGTTGACGTCTCAGGGAATTATATTTTACCTGGGGTTATAGACGATCAAGTACATTTTAGAGAACCAGGTTTAACCCATAAAGGAAATATTGAAAGTGAAAGTCGGGCGGCTTTAGCTGGGGGAATTACTACGTTTATGGAGCAGCCCAATACGAATCCGCAGACGACAACTATTGAAAAATTAGAAAAAAAATTTTCCGTAGCGTCAAAAGCTTCTTATGCAAACTATTCTTTTTTATTCGGAGGTACGAATGATAATCTTGAGGAGCTTAAAAAATTAGACCCCAAAAGTTGTTCGGGCGTAAAGTTGTTTTTAGGTTCTTCAACGGGTAATATGTTGGTTGACAATGAAGAAGTTTTAGAAAAGATTTTTAGAAATACCGAGTTGGTGATTTCTACCCATTGTGAAGATGAAGGCACTATTAGAAGAAATTTAGAACACTACAAAAATCAATTTGGTGATGCCATTCCCATAAAATATCACCCAATAATTCGTAGTGAGCAAGCCTGTTATTTGTCTTCTTCAAAGGCCATTGCATTAGCAAAAAAGACGGGGGCTCGACTTCATGTCTTTCACTTGTCCACAGGGAAGGAGACAAATCTATTCACGAATGATATTCCATTAGAGCAAAAGAAGATTACTGCTGAAGTTTGTATTCATCACCTTTGGTTTAGTGATGTGGACTATGACACAAAAGGCACGCTTATCAAATGGAATCCTGCTGTCAAAACAGCGAATGATAGAGCACAGCTTTGGGATGCATTGTTGGACGACCGTATTGATGTTATTGCTACGGATCATGCACCGCATTTGCTAGAAGAAAAGGACAATGACTATACTAAAGCCCCTTCTGGCGGACCATTGGTACAGCACGCTTTGCCCGCAATGTTGCAAAAGCACAAAGAAGGAAAAATTAGTTTAGAAAAGTTGGTTGAAAAAATGTGTCACAACCCGGCAAAGCTTTTTGACATTGAAAAACGTGGTTATGTAAAAGAAGGGTTTTTTGCCGATTTGGTTGAAGTTGATTTGAATTCTAAATGGGAAGTTAAAAAAGCTAATATTTTATATAAATGCGGATGGTCACCATTCGAAGGTGTTACTTTTGATTCTAAGGTGAAACGTACTTTTATAAATGGGCATCTAGCCTATGAAAATAGTGGGTTTTCAAAAGAAAAACATGCAAAACGTTTGACATTTAATAGATAAGCTATGCGTTTAAAGCTTCTTTTTTTTTGTATTTCTTTCGTGCTTCTTTCTTGTGGCGAAAAAGTAATAGAGCCACCTGAAAATCTAATCTCTAAAGAAAAGATGGCTTCTATCCTATATGATATGGCGATTTTGAATAGTACAAAAGGTACTAGTCCAAGCCTTTTGAGCAAGAACAATATTGAGGTTATGCCTTTTATATTTAAAAAGTACGATATCGATAGTATTCAGTTTACGCAAAGTGATGTGTATTATGCTTCGGTCCCTCTAGAATATCAAGCCATATATGAAAATGTAGAGGCACGTTTAGAAAATGAGGTTAAACTTTTAGAGGAGCAAAAAAAGCGCAAAAATGACAGTATTAAAAAGGCAAATGAGCAGCGCAGAGATAGTATAAAAAAGCCTAATACTCTGCAGTTGAATGATTCTCTTTTAAAAAAGTAGCGGCACAAGAATTTATGGTAGCTGCTAAATTTTCGAATTTAAAATTACTATCCTTTTTGATTTTTTCATTGCTATAAATAGTAGTGGTATCAAATGAACTCGCAAGTTTTTTAGATAAGACTTGTTCGGAGCCGATGAGGTTAGATTTTAACCAATCAAGTCGCCATAAAATAGCCAAGAGTCCTTTTTTTAATAACACTTGTGGGGCTTTCTTTTCTACCGCTTCGGCAATTTTTGTGAATGCCTCTTTATAAGTCAAATTTTCAGAGACAAGAATATAGTTTTCGTTTGTAATCTCGGATTCCATTAAGTTGACCATAGCACCAACCACATCTTTAACGGTAACAAAACCGGTGCCTCCAGGGGGGTAGAACTTTAATCCCTCTGAAATCTTCTTAAAAAGACGACCGCTTCCATTATCCCAAAATCCTGGACCAATGATAACCCCAGGATTAACGATAATGGTATTTATCCCTTCCTGAGAGCCACGCCAAACCTCCATTTCTGCCTGGTGTTTTGATAGTGCATAAACATTTGCATCAGAAGCATTGAATTCTTTAGTTTCGTTAACTGGTTTTTTATCTAAAGACTCCCCAATTGTGGCTATAGAACTCACATGGCACAGTTTTTCAACCTTGTGTTCAATGCAGAGGTTAACAAGGTTTGCTGTGCCTTCCACATTAACTTTAAAGAGCTGTTTTCTTTTTTTCGGATCAAAGGAAATTAATGCGGCACAGTGGTATACTCTGGTAATTCCTTTAAAAGCTATACTTAAAGAAGGTATGTCATTTATATCGGCTTTGACCCAATCAATTTCATTAAAGGTTTTATCAGGGCTATCGGTATAATACTCAAAAACCTTTCTGGTTAAAGCAATACGGTCTCCGTTTCGGTATATTGCTCTAATTCGAATTCCTTTACTAGCTAAATGAAATAGTAAATGTGAACCAACCAAACCAGTACCTCCAGTAACTAAAACCATATTCAAAAGTACCTATTTACAACTGATTTTCTTAGTTATGAACATTCAAGATTCTATATTTGTACCTATTGAAAACTAAAATTAAAATGACCAAAGATTTTGTTGAAGAGTTAACATGGCGTGGAATGGTGCATGATGTTATGCCGGGCACTGATAAACATCTGATGTCAGAAATGCAATCGGCCTATTTGGGTATTGACCCTACCGCTGATTCATTGCACATTGGGCATCTTGTGGGGGTTATGATGCTATGCCACTTTCAATCGGCAGGTCATAAACCTATTGCTTTGGTGGGTGGTGCAACCGGAATGATAGGTGATCCATCAGGGAAATCAGCGGAGCGAAATTTGTTGGACGAAAAAACTTTAAGATACAATCAAGAAGCGATTAAAAAACAACTTTCAAGATTTCTTGACTTTGATAGCGCAAGTGCTAATGCAGCAATTTTGGTCAATAATTACGATTGGATGAAGGATTTTTCCTTTCTAGATTTCATTCGAGATGTAGGCAAACATATTACCGTAAATTATATGATGTCTAAGGATTCGGTAAAAAAAAGACTTTCTTCTGATGCCAAAGAAGGAATGTCTTTTACGGAATTTACGTATCAAATGGTACAAGGCTATGACTTTCTCCATTTGTATAATGCCCATAATTGCACATTGCAAATGGGTGGAAGCGATCAATGGGGAAATATTACGACAGGTACCGAACTTATCCGCCGTATTGGTGGTGGAAAAGGATACGCGCTCACCTGTCCATTGATTACTAAGGCAGATGGCACAAAATTTGGAAAAACTGAGGGAGGAAATATTTGGCTCGATGCTCACCGTACCTCACCCTATAAATTTTACCAATATTGGTTGAATACGTCAGATGAAGATGCCGAGAAGTATATTAAGATATTTACTTTTTTATCAAAAGATGAGATAACCGATTTAGTTTTAAGTCATCAACAAGAACCTCATTTGCGGAGCTTGCAAAAAAAACTGGCCGAAGAAGTGACCAAAATGGTACATTCTCAAGAGGATTTAGACAACGCAATTAAAGCAAGTAACATTTTATTCGGAAAATCTACTTCTGAAGATTTAAAGCAATTGGATGAAAAGACGTTTTTAGATGTTTTTGACGGTGTGCCGCAGGCTGAAGTGGATAAATCTGAGTTAGATTCGGGGCTTGATATGATCGGTGCTTTGGCTGCCAAAACAGGATTTTTAGGATCAAATGGAGAAGCAAGACGTGAGTTAAAGCAGAACTCCATTTCGGTAAATAAAGAGAAAGTTAAAGAAGATTATCTTATCAAGGAGTCAGATTTAATCAATAACAAGTTTGTGCTATTGCAACGGGGTAAGAAAAATTATTTTGTTCTTGTGATAAAATAGAAAGCAACGCTTTTGCCTAAGAGCTATCTAATAATAAAGACGGTTATGAAAAAAGTACTGGTAAGCCTTTTTGTAGTTTTTTTGGTTTCTTGTTCAAATGATGGTGATAGACTTGAAGATAGTGTTTTAAATGGGCAGTGGACACTTACTAATGTTAGTTGCTTTTGTGGATTTCCAGACCCACCGGAATTTAATCTGACTCAAGTTACCTTTGTTGCAGCGAGCAACCAAATAATTGTGTCCAATAATGGGAGCCAAGTTTATTTTAGGGAAGATGGCACCTACCCTTACACTGGTACTGATAATCAGATAACTTTTGAAAATAATAGAACATTTACTTTTGATATAAACGGAGATAGATTGGACTTAGTCTTTGTAGACAATCCACAAATTGCTGATGATGAGGTCACGTATTCTTTTGTGCGGAATTAGAAATATCTGAGACCTTATACCTTAGGTGTAAAATTTTCAATCCCTTTGTAGGTTTTATAAAAAGTGTTTTTTACTCTTTCCGAAATTAGAAAATAAGGAATCCAAATTGCAGCTCCGATTATACTTTTTGTTACTTCTCCATAAAATGAGGCATCTTCACCTGGTGTAATTAATTCATGTGGTAGCGCTGAATTGATCAGCAGATGGTCAATTATTGGAACCACTACATTAGAAGCATAAAAGATTACTATGAGTTTTGGAAAGCTGGTTCTTTTTG
This sequence comes from uncultured Croceitalea sp., assembly GCA_937969515.1. Taxonomy (GTDB): domain Bacteria; phylum Bacteroidota; class Bacteroidia; order Flavobacteriales; family Flavobacteriaceae; genus Croceitalea; species Croceitalea marina. Next base: position 8,487 of record CALBVX010000173.1, read on the forward strand.
TAAAAAAGAGAATTAATAATAGAATAGTAAAGACTAAAAAAACAATATTGTAAATAAATTCAATGCCAGTATATATTGTGAGCAAATTAGCATTTTTATAGCCAGCTTCTTTAAAAACTGTCCAAATCTCTGAAGAGAAAAAACCTGTAGTAGCAATTTGATATAGTAAAATAAATGGGGTTAAGACCAAGCCAATAGCAGGTAAAATCATCCAACCTCCGATAGCAAGTTTTTGATTTGGAATTAGTGGAGCGGGGTTATATTCTTCATAAAGTTTTTTTGCAATAAAAAAGGATATTAATATTGTGATAAATGAAATCATTATAGATATCCAGCCATTAGATTTTTCACTTTCAAGATTATTGCCGTTATGGTAGAGCTGGTAGGCAATTTCATTACTTATTTTTTCATGCTTCTTTAAAAAGCTAGAAGTCTCACTTGCTTTAATCAGTTGCTTTTTTAATTTGTATTCATGAGTAATTTTAACAGTTTTCCCTATAGATTTAATATCTCGGTTATATTCAAAACTATCTTCATCAATGTTTAAGTTACTTTCCGTAATATCCCAATAGTCAGGTAATCTAATGGTGGTTTCTTGCTTAAAATTGTATGGCGTGCCCAAATAATAGGGCATACTTCTCTGGGGTGAGTTTGAATAATCTATTAAAGATTGCAAGACCAAGGGTTGGGTTTCACAGTTTAAGTTTCCTTGTTCGTTTTTAACCCAAAATGCATCAATATTATAATACTCTTCAATAACAACTTCATTTTTTCCATTTCTTTGGTTATCAGTAAACCTTATGGGTTGGGAAGAAGAAATGCTAGGGTATAGTGCACTGTAAAAATTAATGAATTCACTATTTATGTTCTCCTCTGAACTTGAATTGAAATAATTCCTCATTTCATTGGCCTTATTTCCGGAATATATTGATTTTATTAAGAATATGGCACTGCCTCCAATAGAATCGGTAGATATTGTTTCCTCAATGGATAAGCTTGGAACTATGTTATTTTCAGGAATTCGAATTAACTCACTTTCACCTTTTTTAACCAAAAGTCCGGAACCGTAATTAGGAAATGAGAGGTTTTCAATATTTCCGCCTTGGTTAGTGGCGGTTGGGTCTATGTAAAATGATTTTCCATTAAATTCAAAATTTACAATACAATGGTTAAACCAGCTATGACTTGGCACTAATTTCTCTGTATTGAATTTTGTTTCTGTATTTACCAATAGAGGATAAGCTGTTACCCCCTCATTGTTTAAAAGATTTACCAGTAACAATGATTTATCCTTACAATCGCCATATCGCTGAGCTAAAACTTTTCTTGGGTTGTTGGGTTTATAAGCACCAATTCCTGATTCAAATCCTAAATACCTTACTTCATCTTGGACAAAGCGTATCATTTTAATAATTTTATCCTCTTCACTTAATTCATCTAAATTCAATCCTTGTGGCAAGAAAAGTGTTTTTTGATTTTGGTCAAATAAAGGAACGGTCAATGCGCTTACTTCTTTCCAATCTTTAAAAGTCGAGATGGCAACTCTTTTTTGAAGATTCAACCAATAGGGTACAGCAATGTCATATTGAAAATTATCTGAACCATCATTATCCCAAACGTATTCTTTACCGTTAGTACTGATTTTGATTTCGGGTTCTTTTGCCCCATCAATCAATTTGAAGAAGATGCTTCTTCTTGAGCTTAGTATTCTATGATAAATTCTATTGACAGGAGAGGTATATTGTTGGTATAGAACAGCTGAGTAATTCCCTTTATTTATTGGATTATATCCAGTAATGGTATAAGAATATTCAATGATATCCCCTTTTCTAATATCAGATAAGTTGATTGATGCAGTAACAGAACCGTCATATAATGACCTTTCTAAATTGGTTTCTCTTTGATATGTGTTAATTTTACTTTCCTTGAGTTTATCTATTTTTTTTCCGCTTCTAACAACTGAAATTTGATTGAAAACCAAAGACTGAAAAGAGGGGTCAAAAGAAATGCTGATATCCGAAAATTCTTGAATTCCTTCACTATTTAAAACTTTAACGGCATAGTGTATAAATTGTTCTTGGGTTTGAATATTATCTTGAAAATCTAACAGGAGATATTTAAATGCACCATCTCCATCTTTTTCCTCGACATCTTCACTTTTTATATCAGTTATCCAATTTGGATGCTTTTTTTTAAGAACTGTTTGAGATAATAAATTTAAGTTAGCAAGTAATAAAAGTAAGAGAAGTAAATTTCTGCTCATATTTAGTTTATTGGTTGGTGTTTACTTGTAAAGATTGAAAAATAATACTAAAACGCCATTAAATTACAACCTCTAATATCAGAATGGTCAAACCTTCCTAGAATTTCGAAGCTATCATCCTCATAAGTTTTCCCTAAATCTTGTGTCGCAATAAACGAACAAGAATAACGATTTGTCAAATCAATGATATTGATGCCTCCGGTTTTTTCAACTTGTTGAATTTCCAATGGGTTTTCGGTATCCCTAGTTAAAATCTTCATCCATGGGGGAGATTTAAAAATGCCCTTACCTTTTGAGTACGCTTGAGATAGTAGTTCGGTCATACCGTATTCTGAGTGTATGGCATCAACACCAAACCCCTTTTTTAATTGGTTATGTAATTCATTTCTTATCATCTCTTTACGCCTGCCCTTCATGCCTCCAGTTTCCATAACAATGGTATGCTTGAGTGAGAAGTTATATTTTTCAACTAAATCTAGTAAAGCAAATGAAACCCCAATGAGCAGGGTTCTAGTACCCAAGCTTTCTAATTTTTCTAAGATAATCTTTAGTTCGTTCAGGTTATTTAGGTAAAAGCCGCTATCTGGGTGATTTGATTTTCGAATAAGGTCATCGACCATGTATATCAACGAAGAACCTTTACGTTCTAAATAGGCCGGTAATAGAGCGAGAATGCAATAGTCTTCTACATCACCATAAAACGCCTTAAATCCGTTTAAGTAGCTTTTTTTGTAGATAGTAGTGTCCGTAATAAAGTGCTTGCTAGTGATAGCACCGGTAGTTCCACTGCTTTCAAAAACTATCTCGGCATTTTTTTTTGTGGCTAGTATTTTTTTGGACTTAAAAAATTGGATAGGTAAAAATGGAATATCAGATACTTGTTGTACGCTATCCTCATTTCGTTTTAAATGCTCACAAAAAGTATGGTATACCCCATTGTATCGGTATTGAAATTTGAACGTTTTAAGTGCCAACGAATCAAATTCTTTTTGACTTTGAATATCAAAAAGGGTATCAATTTCAAAGTTTGCCATACAGCACAAAAATAGCCAAATAAAAAGCCCCTAACAATCTTGTTAGAGGCTTTTAAATTGATTAGTATGGGTTATTATTTTATAACAAGTTTTCTTGTCATTGTTTTTTTATCTTCTGTTACCTGCAATACATAAACGCCCGGCACAAGTCTAGAAATATCTAGAGTGTTCGTACTTATTTTATCGACCAAAACAAGTTCTCCAAAAACATCGTACACCTTAATATTCTTTTTGGCATTAGATGTTGTTGTAATATATATTTCTTCCCCATAAGCGGGGTTCGGATACATTTTAAAACCTTTTACCTGCGTTTCTTTTTCGTCGTTCACGGTAACCAATTCTTGGCCAAAAGATAGTAACGGCAAAATTACTAGTGCTATGAAGTAGATTTTTTTCATGTTCGAGATTTGGGATATCTGAAGTAAAATTACTGAAAGGCAGGGTGTTGGGCTATTTTATGTTGTGAAAGGGAGGGCATTGGTGGTGAGAACGATGAACAGTCAAAATCATCGATGAAGGAATGGTATTTCACTGACTATTTTTACTTAAGGCGCTCTATTTTCAATGTAATTTGAACATTTCAATTTTTGATATCCAAGGAATTTCAGATTTAAGAAACAGAAGTTTTGTTGCTATGGAGCTTTTGGTTTTATTCCTAGGATGTTTTTGAATGAATCTTGCCCTGGTGTCGGTAAAGTTCAATTGGTATTCGTCATCAATATCTTTTTCTTTATCCGTCATAAAAGAAATTACCTTATCCGTCACGTTCCATATACCTTTTCCATAGTTGTTTAGTACGGCTGGATTGCTTTTTTTACGATTGTTATATGCATGGAATAGAAACGTATAATCTGGCCTTAGTTCTAATCGATACCTAATGATATTGTTTTCATTGTTTAGTAATTCTAGGTAATATTTGCCAATGACCTCATCTTTTTGCGAAAACAAAAGAGAGCCGCACATAAGAAGTAAAATAAAAACTTTGAATTTCATGAAGTGGTAAGAACTCCTATATGGTAATTTAGGAATTACTTGATAACTAATTTACGTGTAGCCATCTTATCTTTCTCCATAACACGAAGAATGTAAACACCTTTATCCAAATTGGATAGATTTAATTCTTTGCCCAGAATGGTGGTCTCTAGAACTTTTGTGCCTAGAACATCAAACACTAAAATCTTTTTAGGAGCGTTTTGCGCAGTGTTGATGTAAATTTTTCCGTTGGTAACAGGATTCGGATACAATTTAAATCCGTCAATATCACCCTTGGCTTGGTTTTGAGAAAAACCAAACGAGCATACCATAAAGAAGATTACTAAGTAAAGTTGCTTCATATAAAGTATTGGTTACAAAGGGTATGCCACAAATATAAAAATTTGAAGAAGGAACGACCAGTGCTATGAAGATAAATCCCACACTTTTCGATGAACTGCACAAAAAAAGCCCCGCTAAGCGAGGCTTTAGTATGAAAAATCGATTTTTTAGTTAATTCCTACGGTCCAACCTGCTCCCCATGAAGCAACATCTGTACCTGTACCGTTACCTATTCCTGTAACTAAATCACCTTCCGTGGCAGTTCCATCGATTGATGTATTGGAAACCACATCAGTAAACGTAACATCTGTAAAAGTTAGGTTAGACCCTATTTCTTGAGATGTAGGTGTAGAAGCTTCATCATCATCAACGGATATACCTGTGTTCTTACCTTCAATTAAAATGTTTGCAAAAGTACCTTGGGTGCCAGCGCGTAATAAGAAACCTCTTGTGCTATCGTTAGAGCCACTTTCACTTTTAATAGTGACATTGGTTACGGTAGGGTTAGAGAAAGAACCAGAAGCATTGGTAAAATCCGTATTAAAACCATCACACTCAAAAGCTTCATCTCCAATACCATTGCCTTGCAATACGTAAGCATTGGTTATTGTACCGTTGTAACCTTCCGTCCAGTCAATAGAATCATCTTGTGCATTCACAACGGCCACAAAGTTTGCATTAACTGTTCCTCCAAAAAATTCAACACCATCGTCAGCACCTTCAAAAGCTTGTATATATTCAATGGTTGTTCCATTACCTACACCATAAAAAGAGAAGCCATTATTTTCTGATTGCCCGTCTGCAGCACCACCAGAGTATTGTACGCGTACATATCTTAAAATACCAGAATTGTCATCTGCTACGTTGCCTCCGTATGGTAAATTTCCAATTTCTGAAGTTGCAGTAGAAGTTCCTGTAACAGAATTTACAGGCGCTCTACCTAACAAAATAATACCACCCCAATCTCCTGCAGATGGTGCTGTTGAATTAGATGTGAAAATAATTGGATTAGAAGCCGTTCCTTCAGCCATAATTTGAGCTCC
>CALBVX010000174.1 GCA_937969515.1 uncultured Croceitalea sp.
CTAGTAAGCAATTCTTTATTCAAAAGATATGAAGGAAATTTTGCTAGTTTATGTTTACAAAGAACAGATTTTGTTAGGGCCAGCTAACAATCACAATAGTAAAATAATGATAGAAAAATTAAACCGTTTTCTTTGAAAAAATCTTATCCAAACTATTTCTTGAAAGAGGTTTATCAAAATACCCATCTATAAGGGCATGTTCTTTTGCGATAGCTCTATCTTTAGAATTCACAAAAGCTGAAAGTATATAGATTTCTGGAAGTCTTTTTCCTTTAGCAAGGCTTTGAAGATTTTCTATAAACTCCCAACCATTCATATCGCCCATGATTAAATCTAAAAAAACAATGTCAGGAAGTTCTTTGTCTTCGGCAATTAGATAAGAGAGTTTTACCAAGGCCTCTTCCGCATTCGCACAGGTAGAAATAGAAAAATCTCCACTATGTTGTTCAATAACATAACGTGTGGCGAATTGAGACACTAAATCATCATCAATAATACAGATATTACGTTGCATAAGTTCGTATTCGATAATCTGGGGGAGATATCTGTTAACCTACAAAGGTAAAATTATACTTGCTATTGCTAATTAAATACTCGTTTTAAGGTCGCAAAGTATCTTTATGATGTAAAAAACGCCTTTTTTAGGTCAAAAGTATAAACGTACTTAATGAGGTAGTCGATTTTTTAGCAGACCATAAGCCAATGTGCCCAGTAATGCCCCAAAAATTACAACAAGAATTGGCAAGAACCCTGCCCCTAATAAGGTGTACATAGGCCCTGGGCAAGCACCAGCAAGCCCCCAACCGAGTCCAAACAACACACCACCTATTGCATATCGAGCAAATGACATTTTCTTATCTACAATGCTAATTTTTTCACCGTAAACCGATTTTACGCCCTTCCGCTTTACCCATTGCGTAAAAACAATACCTAAAAGCAGTGCCGAACCTATGATACCATACATATGAAAGGCCTCAAACCTGAACATCTCATAGATTCTGAACCATGAAGCCGCTTCAGATTTGAACATTACGATTCCGAAAAATATACCTACCAATAAATAACTTAAACTCCGCATAATCTTAAAATATTAAGGGAAAAATAAAATGGACCATAAGTAATCCACCGGCAAAAAAACCAATAACCGCAATTAAAGACGGTAACTGCAGATTGCTCAAACCAGAGATAGCATGCCCTGAAGTGCATCCACCCGCATATCTGGCCCCGAAACCTACCAAGAATCCGCCAACCAGTAACAAGAGGATGGTCTTTGTACTAGAAAACACCCCTTCTCCAAACAAGAGTGCGGGCATGTAGGCACTGCCACCATCTGTAATTCCAAGTTCTTTTAAAGCTTCAATAGAATCTTGACTAATGGTCACCGCAGCGTCATTTGATAAAAAGTTTATGGCGATATAGCCTCCTAAAACTGCACCTATAGCTACAATTAGATTCCAACGTTGTGCTTTCCAATCAAACCTAAAAAAATCTGCAACTTTACCCGCACCACCTATGGCACATATTGTTCGCAGGTTTGAAGACATTCCGAAGCGTTTACCCAAAAGAATCAAAATTGCCATTATCAGGGCAATTAAAGGCCCTGAAACGTACCATGGCCATGGCTGAAGTATTTTATCCATTCTTAAAATTTAAAAAGAAGCTATAGTTATTCCAAAACCCAATCATTATAGCCGCCGGAATAATCAAATATTTTCTTGAATCCCTTTTCTTTAAGTAATTGTGCAGCTCTATTACTTCTACCACCCATTTTGCAATACAGATAAACGGGCTGTTGTTTATCGAGCTCTTGTACTTGTATAAGAAAAGTATCGCGATTAATTATATTGAAGTTAACAGCATTGGCAATATGTCCAGCGTCATATTCTTCAGAAGTTCTAACATCGATAAGTTGTACTTTTTTACCAGTGATAGCCGTTTTAATCGCCGCTTTATCTACAATTACGATTTCTTGGCCTTCGTTGTTTTGACAAGCAATAAAAACTAATGACAAGAAAAGAAAGGTGAATCTAGAGGTGTTCATTTGAGTTATTTTAATGTGGTCGGACAAACAAAATCTGTTACCGGAATACCAACCTTTTTTATGGAGGCCATTCCGCCAGCGACATCGATCAAATTATGAATGCCCCTACTTTTTAAGATAGAAGCGGCAATCATACTTCTATATCCTCCTGCACAGTGCACATAAAAAGTTTCTTCTTCAGGAAATTCAGACAAATGATCGTTCAAAAAATCAAGCGGGGTTAAATTGGCAACATCTACGTGCTCAGCACTATACTCCGATTCTTTTCTCACATCAAAAACAGGAACATCGTTCTTAAGTTTTTCTTTGAAGCTTTCCGCAGAAATACTTTCGACGGTGTCAATCTCCTTACCTGCTTTTTCCCAAGATTCGATTCCTCCATCTAAATACCCTAAAGTACCATCAAAACCAACTCTCGACAGTCTGGTGATGGCTTCTTCTTCAGCTCCTTTATCCGTCACTAAAAGCAGCGGTTGTTTTACATCTGCAATCAAGGCACCGACCCATGGTGCAAAACCTCCTTTTAAACCTATAAAAATGGAACGTGGTATATGGCCTTTCGCAAAATCATTTTGATGGCGCACGTCTAACACAATTGCCCCAGTTTCATT